>CAIXUF010001314.1 GCA_903922535.1 Candidatus Hydrogenedentota bacterium | reverse complement strand
TCCTTCAGAACCACTCGGGCCGAAGCACCGACACGAAAAGGTACCCCAACAGGGCCACACCAATAAGTCCAACCACAATGTCCATAATGTTCTCCTTGCCCGCACCCGGGGTCGCAGCGGCGACTTATGCCACGCGTATGGGTATGATCATGAACGGAATCCCACGGGAATAGAGCCGCCGCTGAATCGCAAAAACGATATAGTTGTGTAGCAGACGCGTCACGAGCGTTTCTTCAGGAAACACCAACTGTCCGCCAAAGAAGACGCAGTCTGGAAAGCGCTCGCGCACAACGGGCACGATCCTCTCCACCTCCTCGACAACATCGGTTCCCAGGACAAAGAAACTCTCGGCATGTTTCCCCTGCCGTTTCATGAGACTCACGTACTTGCCGAGATCCTCCTTCGTCCGTTCTTTAAGTCCTGCAAGTTCCTGCGCCCCCTTGAAATTTCCCGCATCAACCACTCCCACCTCAACAAACACAAAATTCTTAAAAGTCCTGTTGAAGAGGCGAATGATTCCAAACAGCGTGTGCAGGCCCAGACCATTGAACCCGTTCACCAGTATCACCGCGGTTTGCGCCGCCGGGTCGCACTCGGGTTCGGGAAGCTTCTCGTCCACGGACGCTTCAGCGGCGACGACGAGACTGTCCAGGCGGTGCAGCAATGCCCGTGTGCGTCCGTAGTGGCGGCGTATGAGCGTCGCAACGATCACAAGCGCCCCCGTAACCAGCAGCGTGACCCAGCCGCCCGATCCGAACTTGAGAATCGCCACGGACACGAGAATGAAGGAGGTCAGCACCAGGCCGATGCCGTTGATGGCCAGGCCCCTTTTCCAGCGTTTGTCAACGGCGCGTGACTGCCACCAGTGCCGCACCATGCCCAGTTGGGAGAGCACGAAGGTGATGAACACCGTAATGCTGTAAAGAACGATAAGGTACTGCACCGATCCGCCCGTGAACGAGACCAGCAGGAAGGCCGCGCCGCCCATGAGCAGCACCCCGTTCTGGGTGACCAGACGGTCGCTGAGCATGCCGAAGCGGCTGGGAAGCCAGCGGTCCAGCGCCATGTTGGCCAGCACGCGCGGTCCGTCCAGAAAGCCCGTCTGCGCCGCCACGAAAAGAATCGCGCCCTCGGAGATCAGCGTGATGAGGACAAACGCGCCGGCCAGGCCCCGCGGCCAACCGGCGGTGACATGTTCGAGCAGCACGGCATTGAGCGTCTTGCCCGGTTCAAACTGGACCCGGCACAGGATGTACGCCATCATCAGGCCCATCACGGCAACGACCAGCGACGAGGCCATGTAGACCATCGTCCGCTTGCCGGTCTTCACCCTTGGCTCGCGGAGAATGGGCAGTCCGTTGCTGACCGCCTCAATTCCGGTGTAGGTTCCCGCGCCCATGCCGTATGCGCGCATGACCAGGAAGATCATGCCGAAGAATCCAAACTGGTGCGTGGCCGAATGGGCGTCGCTGGCGGTGTTTTGGGGCAATGAGGCAAGTTCGGGAAGATGCGCGCCAATCGCCCAGAAGATGGCGATCAAGTGCGTGACCACGAAGATCATGAAGACGGGGATGAGCGGCGCCACGGATTCCCGCACGCCCCGTATGTTCATGGCTGTAAGCAGGGTCACCCCCAACAGCCCAAACCACATGCGGAGAAAGACCCAGTGGGGTGGAAGAAAGCTGAACACCGCCTCGGCGCCGCTGGAAATGGAAAGCGCGATGGTCAAAACGTAGTCAATCAGCAGTGCGCAGCCGGACACCATGCCCCACATGGGCGACACCAACTGGCTGGCGACCACATATCCCCCGCCTCCGGAGGGAAACAGTTCGATAATCTGATGGTAGCTCATGCTGATCACGACGATGGTGAAGACCGTGCCCAGCGCGACAAATATCGCCAGGTGCGGGTATTGAAGCAGCAGCGAGAAGGCTTCCGGCGGTCCGTAACAGGAGGATGAGAGTCCATCCGAGCCGAGACCGACCCACGCGAAGAAGGCCACCAGCGCCAGCTTGTGGTGGATGTTGGGGTCGCCGGGATCGCGGGCGTCGCCGACCAGCATGCGCCGCATCCTCTTCGCGATCCCGGGCTTGGGCGCCTCGTCACTGTTTTCCATGTACATCAACATCTGTTGTTCCGTTCTGGTCCGTGGGACGGGAAAAGTGGAAGAGCCTGCTGTGGGCCTTTGTCATCCTGAACGCAGCGAAGAGAAGTGAAGGACCCTGTCTCCATTCCGGGATCTTCTTGAAGACAAGATCCTTCACTGCGTTCAGGATGACAAAGGTCCTCGTACAACGGGGGGCGTCGCAGGATGCGGCGCCTGACCTGTTCAGGGTAAAACATTGCTAGAGTCTTTCGCACGCCCGCGCGTACAGGATGAAGACTCCAAAGAAGGCGACGGTTGCCGCCACATAAATCAAGTCTGCCATGTCAAGCCTCCTTCACGGCCGCACGGTCGGCGCGCTTCAGCGAGAACGTGAAGGTGCTTCCCGCGCCCAGCGCGCTCTCGGCATGAATGCTTCCCCCGTGGGCCTCGACTATTTCCTTCGCGATGGCCAGCCCCAGCCCGGCGCCGGTGCCGGTTCCCTGGTCGGGAACACGGAAGAACTGCTCAAACACGCGCGGCAGATATTCGGGCGATATGCCTGACCCGGTGTCGGAGACGGAATACCAAACGACCTCGTCATCCGCCCGCGCCGACACGGTTATGCCGCCTCCCGGCGGCGTGTGCTTGATGGCGTTCGACAGCAGGTTGGCGAACACGTGCGGCGCGCGCGTGGTGTCCGCCTGCACGTCGGGCAATCCGGCGGGCAGCGATGCGGTCAGGCTGATGCCGCGATCCTGCGCCTGGATCTTGAACGGTTCCAGCGAGTCCAGCGCCAGGGTGGCCGCATCCACCGTGCCGGCATCCATCTGAATGCGGCCGGACTGGATGCGGGCGATGTCCAGCAGGTCCTCCACGATGGCGTTCAAGCGGTCGCTGTCCTCCCGCGCCGCCACCAGCAATTCCTCCTGCTTTTCGGTCAGGGGGCCAAGTTTGTCGTCCAGCAGCATGTAGACCGCCATGCGGATCGACGTCAGGGGGGTCTTCAACTGGTGTGACACCGTTGAGACAAGGCCCTGCTTGAGTTCGTCCTGCTGCCTTGCCTGTGTGGCGTCGTGCAGCATCAGGGTGATTCCCGCCAACTGGCCGAATCCGTCCAAAACGGGTATCGCCTCGGGACGGTAGAACCGCTCCTGCGCGCCGACGAAGACCTGGACCAGGTAATCCCCCCGGCCAAGCTCCTCCCTGTGTCCGGAGCGCAACGCCTGCTGCATGAGGATGTCCATCCACGCATGCTTGCTTTCCCGCAGACGGCCGCCGACGTTCAGTCCAAAGGCCTCCTGGGCCGACTTGGTCACCACCTCCACCACGCCGTTGAGGTCCACAACGACGATTTCCACGGACAGATTGTCCAGTGCCTGCTGGGCGGCCCGCTGCATGCGGACCATCCGGGCTTCATTGGTGCGGCGGTACTCGCGCAGGCTTGCGGCCATGGTGTCAAAGGCCGTCGCCAACTGGCCCATCTCATCGTGCGAGACCGTGCCCACCACCAGGTCCAGATTGCCGCGGGCTATCTCATTGGCGGAGGCGGTAAGCGCCGTGATGGGGCTGAGAATCCAGCGGCCGGTGTAGTAGACAAAGGTGCCCGCGATGCTCAGGCCGCAGAGGAGAAGAAGATACATGCGCTGGCTGGCCTGCGCCGCCTTTTCACGGGCGGCCATGTTCGCGTCATACATGTTCTGCTGGTTCATTTGAAGGATGCCGTCGGCCTCGCCCTTCACCTGCTGGAACAGCGGCAACAGTTTGGCGAAGTAGTCCGCGCGGCGCGGCGCGACGGGGGTGGCCGTGTCGCGCACCTGGCCAAGCACGGTCTTGTACTCCCCCTGGAGCCTGTCCAGCTTGACGAACGATTCCCCCTCGCGCGGCAGCGTCAGGTTGCCGCCCTCCACGCGGAGCGCCTTGTCGAATTTGGCAAGGTTTTCGTCGATCTGGGTGGAGCCCTCCTTGTCGTAGCCGAGGAGGACAAACAGAATGCCGCTGTCAACCCGCTCCAGCGCGTCTTTCATGTCCTGGCAGGCAATAACGCTGCGGTAATTCTCGCGCAGGATGACATCTATGGACTGTCCCAACTCGGACACTTTAATGATGCTCTGTACCCCGATGATGAGGATGATAAGGAACAGCCCGCCGAAGCCCAGGCCCAGTTTTTGTCGCAATCCGTATATCATGTCCAGACTCCTTTCACCTGTGCCTGCAAGCAAAAGGGATGCCAACGGAAAAGCGCGGAAAAGGGCGGAAAACAGGGCTTGGAAGGGGCAAGGATACGGGGGCGGCTTGTATTGTGCAAGGGGGGCGGGGACGGGCCTTGCATTCTGCAAGACGGGCAGCGTCGATCAGATGCCGTACTGTTTGCGTTTGCGCCAGAGGGTGGCCTGGTCTATGCCGAGCGTGTCGGCCGCATCCTGGAGATTCTTGGCGACCGCAAGCACGCGGCGGATGTGCTGCTCCTCGATTTGCTGGAGGGTGATGTTGTCGCCGATGCGGTGTGCGGGCTCGGTCTGGGAAAGCGATTCAGGCAGGTACTCGACCCCGATATTCGCGGCGGGGCACAGAATGGTGGCGCGTTCGACCACGTTGCGCAGCTCGCGGACGTTGCCGGGCCAGGAATAGCGGACCAGCGCCGCCTGCGCTTCCGGGGTAAAGCTGAGAAACGCGCGGTGATTGGTCCGGCAAAAGAAGGTAAGCAGGTGGGCGGCGAGTGCGGGAATGTCCTCCGTCCGTTCCCGCAGGGCCGGGATGGACACCTGAATTACATTAAGCCGGTAGAAAAGGTCCTCGCGAAAGCGGCCCTCCCGCACCGCCCGTTCCAGGTCCACGTTGGTTGCGGCAATGATGCGCACGTCGGCATGGCACGGGACCGAAGCTCCGACGCGCTCATATTCATGGTCCTGCAGGAAGCGCAGCAGTTTGGGCTGCAACGACAGGGGCAGGTCGCCAATTTCGTCCAGCAGGAGGGTGCCGCCGTCACAGGCCGCAATGCGTCCGGTGTTGTCGCGCACCGCGCCAGTGAATGCGCCCTTGACGTGCCCGAAGAGTTCGCTTTCCAGCAGCTCTGGCGGTATGGCTGGGCAGGAGACCACGCCCATGGGCTTGCCGGCCCGTTTGCTCCAGCCGTGGATGGCCCGCGCCAGCACGGTCTTGCCCGTGCCGCTTTCGCCCCGCAGCAGGATGGAGGCGTCCGACGCGGCGGCTTGGCGGGAGAGGTTCAGCGCGCGCTGCATGGCCGGACTGCACGAGTCAAGTTCCACTTCGGGGTTAAGCCTGCCCAAATCCTCCTGCAGCGTGGCCAGCCTTTGTTCCAACGACCGGACCTGCGCCACCTTGTCCACCGCCAGCCGGATCTGGTTGGGCGTGAACGGCTTTGGAACGTAGTCCGAGGCGCCCCGTTGAATCGCCGCGACGGCGGTGTCTATCGAGGCATAGGCGGTGATGACGATGATCTTGAGCCAGGGCGCGCTGGCCAGCAGCACCGGAATCAGGTCGAGACCGCTGGCGGTCCCCAACCGGAGGTCAACAAGGGCAAGGTCAAAGGAGCGGCGCGCCGCCTCGGCAACCGCGTCCTGAAAATTGCTGACGGCAACCACGCGGTGTCCGTCGGTTTCGAGACAGACCGTAAGCGTCTTACGGATGTTTATCTCATCATCCGCGACCAGGATGTTCAAGGTGATTTTGTCGTCTGCTGGCGGCATGTGTTGTTTCCGAATTGGATGCCAGCATAGCCCATCGCGGGAGAGGGAGCAAGCGCGAGAACCCACATCCCCCTAAATCCCCCTTCAAAGGGGGACTTAAGACAGGCCTTGTCTTGGGGTGATTTTGGTGCGCAAACTACCGTGCCGCGAGCAACTCGGCGCTTTGCGTCTTCAGTTCTTCAAGGCGATGTTCCTGATCATCGCTGAACGCGCCCAGCCGCTGGCCGTAGGTGTCCAGCCAGACGGTGAACCGCTCGATTTCTTCAGGGGTAAGGACGGCGTTGTAGTGCCCCCCGGGCGCGGTGAGCAGCGCCAGCAGCGGACTGGTGATGGCGGCGCCGGTGCCCTCCACGGAGTGGCCCAGCGCATAGGCGCCGCGTACGTTCTCGGCAAGGCTGGGCTTGCCATAGTTGCACAGCGTCTCCCAGGCATGCTCCGGCTTGAGATCGAATTCAATGCCGCGCTTGTACTCGCTTTCCGGGCAGTGGCACCGCACGCATTTCACGTCGAGCACGGGCT
Organism: Candidatus Hydrogenedentota bacterium; assembly: GCA_903922535.1. Next base: position 2,546 of record CAIXUF010001314.1, on the reverse strand, counting down.
GCACCAGCCGGTCAAAGCGGAACGGCCAGGTGCCCTCCGGTCCGGGCGTGATCTTGGACGGTTCACGGCGCGCGGCCTGGTTGAGCGGCTGGGCGGGCGGGGCAAGGAGCCGGTGCTCATGGCAGCCGATGCAGCTCAGCGTCTGGCCCGGCTGCACGTGGACGGCGCCGCGCATGGTTTGTATGGCCGCGCCGCGGCTGTCGAGCGCCTGGAAAAACATCGTAACGCCCGAGGGCACGCGGAAATAGGCGGAGCCGTCGGGCTCCACCGGCACGGTGCCGAGCACGCATTTGCCCGGATCATCGTTGGTCAGGCCCATGTGCGGGGTGTTCATGGTGGGCTGGGTCTTGGCCGGCACGGCGATGATGCGCAGCGCCTTGACATCGCCGCGCTGCACCGTCTTCAGGCCGCGGCACACGTCGGCGATGAGATAGCGCCCCTCCTTGGGCGCGCCGGCCACCACTGAATTGGCCAGCGTGGGCGGCACGGGACGCGACGCCACGGGCAGCGGCCATTCGCAGCCGAATTCGGCGTCGCGGTGGAGCAGTTCCAACTGGCCCGTCGCCGCGTCGTACAGGTAGATGCCCATGTCGTTGTTGGGCCGCAGCCTTCCCTCGCTGGCCAGGGGAACGATTCCCCAGGCGGTCAGGTAGAGCCGTTCCGAAAGGGGCCACGGGCCGGTGTAGTAGGTGCGCGGCCAGCCCTCGATTTCGGGGAAGACCACCTCGGGCGTGAGGCGCTTGATCGGGTCCGCGCCCTCAAGGCCCGCGGCCGGGTCCAGCAGCGCCAGGCTGCCCATCGTCTGCGCGTGGTGCCCCGAACCGGTGAATACGATCTTGTTCGAGTTGGGGATGCACTGCGCCTCGAAGGTGCAGTGCGGGGCAAGCGTGTAGTTCTTGTAGACGAGCCGCGAGTTGGTGCCGTCCGGATGCATCGACCACAGGCTCATGTAGGGCATGTTCCACCGGTCGATGTAGTCCCAGCGCGAATAGAGGATCGACCCGTCGGCGGCGACGCTGGGCGTCCACTCAAACATTTCAAACGGCGAGATGGCGTTGATGCCCGACCCGTCGGCGTTCATCGTGTGCAGCGTGTACACCGCCACCGGCCGCTCGGGGCCGCCGCCGCAGCGCACATAGCAGTCGGGCAGCGCCGGCTGCTTCATCGTTTCCGCGGCGCTGTCCGCGCCGACTTGGAGCGACTGGCCGCGACGCGTGGACAGAAACACCAGGTGTCCGTCGGGCAGGTAGCGCGCGTCGAAATCGTCATACTTGCCGTGCGTGAGCTGGCGCAGCCCCGTGCCGTCGAGGTTCATCTCAAAGACATGGTAGAAGGCGTCCTCGGGCACGTTGCCTTTCGTGAGCTTGTCCGGTTCCGCGGCCAGGCCCGGATGGTGTTTACACCACGCGAAGACTACCTTCGTGCCGTCGAAGGACAGGGACGGGCGCATGAAGCTGCCGGGCTCGCTAAACTGGTCCGTGATGCAGCGCAGTTCGGGCGTGCCCGTCTTGAAGCCGCTCATCACAAAGAGGCCGCCGCCGGGCCGCGACCACCAGCCGTAATACTGGTCCGACATGTGGTTGTACGAGCCCGGCACCCGCTTGGCGAAGAGCAGCGTGTCGAAGTCAATCAGCGGGTCCTTCAGCAGCAGTTCACGCCGGACCCAGCGGCCGTCGTTCAGCACCGTCTCATCCATCTGCCCCGGGTCCAGCGCGCCCACCTTCCGCTCATAGGCGTCCAGCGCCGCGGCCTGAGCCGACACGTCCACGCCCTGCTGCGCGCGCTCCAAGATCAGCGCATGGTTCTGCTGTATCAGCTTCCGAACCCGGTCGCCCCAGGCCCAGTCCTTCGGCGCGTCAGGCCGGTGGTCCTTCGACCAGGTGGAAATGCTGCTTTGCAGGGCGGGCATGTTGAGCGCGACGTTCTTCGCCGGGTCCGCCGTGCCGAACACCTCGACCTCGTCGAGATGCAGATAGTCTGTGCCGCGCAGCGTGACCCTTACAAACCGGGTACTTTCGCCCGCCGCGGGCACCACCAGCGGCTTGCCGTCCGTGAACCCGAAGAAGGTGGGCCCGCTGTGGGCGTAGACATCCGTCCACGCCTGGCCGTCCTGCGAGAACTGCACGATAATCTTGTCACTCCGCGAAGCCGCATCGCAGCGGTTCCACAGCGCGACATGATCCACCGGCACCGCCGTGCCCAAATCAACTTGCCACCACGGGTTCGGCTGGAGTTGCGTGTGAAAGCCCCACTTGCCGTCCTTCACCCCGTCGCATCCGCCCATGGCGTCCGTGATGGCGGTGGGCGGCGTCTCCGGTCCTGCCTCGCGGTTGGTTAACTGGGTGTGCCAGTCCGCCTCCACGTCGGCCCGGAAATCCGCGCAGGCGCCGGTGGCCGTCAGCAGGGACAGAATCGAAAAAACGCAAAGTCCGTAAAGCATGCGCGCCATGGGAATCACCTCGATGCGGTTGATAATGACCATTATAGGCCATTCTGTTCTTGTTCTTCTCGTTTTCCCCTCGTTATTCTCGTTCCCAAGTTGCACT
>CAIXUF010001313.1 GCA_903922535.1 Candidatus Hydrogenedentota bacterium | reverse complement strand
TGGCTCGCCGCCAAAGCACCCCCAGCAGGAAGATGGCCGAGATCGGGGCCGCCACCCACGCCCCCACATTCTGGATCAGAAGAAACACGCCCAACTGCTGGTAGGTAAACCATATGGCCAGTCCGGTGGCGATGGCCAAAATCACGAACGCGCTGGCGCGCCCCACACTCACCAGGTGCTGTTCGCTTTTTCCCCGCCCAAAGAACGGGGAGTACAGGTCCATGGTAAACACGGTGCTGCACGAATTCAGCACGGAACTGATGTGCGAGAGCATGCCGCTGGCCAGCCCGGCGATGACGATCCCGCTCAACCCCACCGGCACCAGCTCGCGCACCAGGGTCGGGAACGCCTGGTCTTTGTCGGCCAGGTTCGGATACAGTTTGAAGGCGATGATGCCGGGAACGACCACCAGCAAAGGCAACAGGATCTTCATGAACCCCGCGAACAACACCCCCATGCGCGCGTCCCATTCGCTACGCGCCCCCAGGCACCGTTGCACGATGAATTGGTTGGTGCAATTGTACCAAATGCCGATCGAAATGAACAAGCTCCACACCCCGAACCAGGGATAGTCCTTGTCGGTGATGGGATAGATGATCTTGAACTTCTCGGGCGCGTCGAGCATCAGCTGGTGCAGGCCGCCCACGCGATCCAACCCCACCAGGGTGACGATCAACCCGCCGGTCATCATCACCACGAATTGAAGAAAATCCGTCCACGCCACCGAGATGAGCCCGCCATAAATGGTGTAGCTCCCCGCCAGGACGGCCAGGCACAGGATGGTGACGATCTCATTGATCCCAAACATGCCGTTCATCGCCTTGGCCCCCGCGAGCATGATCACCGCCATCTGCGCGACAATCCACAGCACCAGCGAACATACGGCAAAAAGATACCGGCACGTGGGGTTGTAGCGGCGTTCGAGGAATTCCGGCATGGTATAGAGGCCGCCAAGGATATAGTAAGGCAAGAAAATCCAGATCAGGGCCGAAAAGGTGAACCAGTTGCCCCACTCCCACTGCGCCACCACAAAGCCCACCGCGTACGCGATGCCGATCATCCCGATGAAGTGCTCCGTGCTGATGTTGGCGGCGATGATCGACCCGCCGATGGCGTACCAGGGCAAGGCGTCGCCCGCGAGGAAATAATCCCGCGTCTTGACCGCCTTGCGCTTGGCCACCCACAGCCCCAGCAGGATATTGCCCACCAGGTACAGGCCGAATATGATGAAATCGAGTTTGTGTCCTTTCATAACCCGTGAGCATGCATAGGAGCAACCCGGAGGGTTGCCAGACGGTAGAGTGACTTTGGCGAAAACCGCAGGCCCGCGCGCGCGGCCCAGGCTCCGACATGGCAGGACACCCAACTCCGCGGCTGTAGCGCAGACTGCCTAGTCTGCTGTTTCGCAGGCAGCCTTGCCTGCGTGGCGTCCGCCGGTGCAGTGGTGTTCATCTTGACATGAGGATCGGTCCGACTAACGGCGGGCCTGCCGACTAGGCAGTCGGCGATACAGCAGACTAGGCAGTCTGCGCCACAGGCGCCGTCGAGACGACCGTCCGCAGTACCCACACGTGGCCGAGCGCTCTCCCTCTCCCCGGGGGAGAGGGCTGGGGTGAGGGCGGTCGTCACCTCCATCCGGACAATCATTCTATGTGCTAAAATCCGCATGAATGGATGTTCTTATTTCTATTTCTCAATCCAACTTCTTCGGCAACGCCACCTCTTCCCACCCCTCGCGGCCCAGGTTGATATCCCGCTCGACGAACTCCCAGACCACCACCTTCTTCCCCTCCAAAATCTCCGGGTTCATGCTGAGCCGTTTGCGCACGTCCGTCGAGGCGCCGCCGTCGCTCACAATCGCGTCCACCGGCAGGCGCAACGCGCGCGCCAAGTGCGAGATAAACCCGGCGGACCCGGGCAGCAGTTTCTTGGTGGAGACCACCTCATTTTTCCCCTGGATCGGCGGGTCCGTCAACTCTCCTAATGATTGTGGTTCCGGCAATTGGTAGATCCGGCAGAAGCTATCCCCGAGAACCAGGACGGGCGACTTGGCGCCCGGATATCGGTAGGTCCCCGGGCGATCCGAGGCCGAGGGCAGCAGCAGGCCCAGCGTGGCGTCGGACACCTGTTCGCACGCGACCGTTTGCGCGGCGAATTGGGCCTGGGCGCCCGGGATTTGCATCAT
>CAIXUF010001312.1 GCA_903922535.1 Candidatus Hydrogenedentota bacterium | reverse complement strand
GTTCCGATAGAATGCCACCTGCGCAATACCGTCGCTGTCCGCCGGATTGGCATAGAGCGTTACCGTCGCCGGCGCCGTGCCGGATTGCGTATTCGTCAGCGTCACCGTCGGCACCGTGTTCGTCGGCGGCAGGGTCACGCTCACGTTGTCGAAGACGGACGTCGTGACTGCGGACTGACTGAAACTTGACACCATCAGGCCCACCCGCACGACGTTGGTCATCGGCACGATATCCGCGCCGATCAGCGTCCAGTTCGTCCCGTCGGCCGAATGGTACGCGCTGACACTGCTGCCATATCGTGTAAGTTTCAGCCAACGCGGCGGCACGCCAACCACGGCGCCTTTAACTTCATCATTACAACCGCCGGCCGTCCGCCGCGTCAGGAACGTCGCCAGACCGTAGGAACCGTAACCCTCCAGGGAGGCCACGGCGCAAAGCGCGTTGTTGTTGGTCAGGCCTTCCCGGATCATGATGCCAGACTTGCGCAGCAAAGAAGTGTAGCCCGTCTCGCTGGCCAGCCGCGCCACCACCTGGCAGTCGCCCGTCCAGGCCATGGCCGTGAAATAACACCCGTCAATTGTCGAGGGCGGGTTGAAGTTACCCGCACCAACGACCGTGTAGGTCCCGGAGCCATCATAACTGTTCGTGCCGGGCACGCCCACCGTGCCAATGTCGTTGCCCGCCCAGCCCGCAGGCAACGCACCGAGCACGACCGTCACGCTCGCCGTGCCGGTCTGCCCGCCACTCGAAGCCGTCAGCGCATACGGGCCGCCCGGCGTTGCGGCGGCAGTGAACAGGCCGCCGGTAGACACCGCCCCGGCGGCGGCCGTCACGCTCCACGTAAACGGCGGCTGGGGCGCGATCATCACGCCAAACTGGTTTTTGGCCACCGCGCTGAAACTCTGCGTGTGGCTGACCGTCACGGACGCCGAAGCCGGCGTCACCGCTATGCTTGTCAGCGTCGAAGTGACTGTTAGCGACACAGAGGGCGTTAGGAACCTGCCATATTGATCTTGGATTACTACCGCCAGGGTGTAGTTACCCTCCTTGCCGAAGGTCGCCGTCGCGTTTTTGGCCGCGTTGTTGCCGTTGGGACTGAATCCGACCGCCGGCGCGTCCCCTGGCGCCACCACGGTTGACCAGGTGTACGTCAGGTTCGTCTCATTCGCGGCGGGGCCGCCCAGCACGCTCAAGGCTGCCGTCGCGCCCGTCACCGGGCTCGGCGTCGCGTCGGCCGCGACCGCCACGGTTATCGGCGCGATCACCGTGATCGCCACCGGCGCGGACGCGTTGCTCACGCCCGTCTTGTCCGTGGCCCACGCCGTCAGTGTGTAACTCTCGCCCTGTACGTTGTTCCACGTCAGGTTCAACGTATTGGTCGTCGTTGTCGCACCCAAGCTCATGCCGTCGGAAAAGAGTTCGAGCTTCGCAATGCCCACGACCGAGGTCGAGGTCGCCGTGATCTGGATGTTCGCCGGTCCCATAAGCACCGTGCCGTTGGTCGGCGCCGTGACAAACACCTGCGGCAGGGGATTCACCGTCACGCTCGCCGTGTTGCTCATGCCGCC
>CAIXUF010001311.1 GCA_903922535.1 Candidatus Hydrogenedentota bacterium | reverse complement strand
GGCAAATTCGATTGGCAAGGAAGAAGAAGTCCGCGACCTCCATAGGATGTTGCGGGTTTTTGCGTGCAAACAGGACTACAGCATAGAGGAAAACGACGGCGGAGAACCCGCCGCATCCCCGGATTGGACCGTGGATGAAACTGAGGAAGCCTTCGGGCATACCATGAAAGGAAGATGAAAATGAGAACGTTTACCAAATTGGTTGTTGCGTTGACCGTCGGCGCACTCATCGGCATGGGCACACTTGGCTGCAACACGGTCAAAGGTGCGGGAAGGGACATTCAAAAGGGCGGTCGGGGCGTTGAAAACGCGGCCACGGATGCCCAGGGCAAATAGGCGGAATAGCTCCGCTTTTTGCGATTGTTGAAAAACACTGGCCGATTGTGGCTGGGAGAACAAGTCATGAGTATGTCTCGACGTGTATGGATAGCCGCCGCGCCGACGGTTGGGATCTGGGCCGTATGCTTTGTGGTGCTGGGCGCGGCCATGGCCGCCCAGGGCCAGCCTGCAACCGAGGCAGGCGTGCAGATGCTGACGCGCGGCCCCGTTCACGAAGCATTCGCGGAGGCGTCCATGACGGGCGCCACAGCGGGGGTTGTAATCACGAAGGCCCCGTATGATCCCATTGCGGAGGTGCCGCCCGATCAGCGGCCGGAAGGCGCCAATGTGGCTTGGATTCCCGGCTACTGGAGTTATGATGATGATCGGAGTGACTTCATCTGGGTGAGCGGCGTTTGGCGGGACATTCCGCCCGGACGCCAATGGGTTCCCGGATATTGGACACCCGTAACAGGGGGTTCGCAGTGGATTTCAGGCTTCTGGGGGCCGATTGCCCAAACCGAGGTGACCTACCTGCCGCCTCCGCCGGAACCGCTTGAAGCCGGTCCCAGTTCCCCCGCGCCCGCGCCCGGAAACATATGGACCTCCGGCAGTTGGGTCTGGCAGGACACCCGCTACGACTGGCAGCCCGGATACTGGGTGCCGCAGCAGCCAGACTGGGTTTGGGCACCTGCACATTATACATGGACGCCGAGAGGCTACGTCTACGTGCCGGGTTATTGGGACCACGACATTGTCCATCGTGGCGTGATGTTCGCGCCGGTATACTACGACCACCCTGTTTATGCGCGGCCCGACTATTCTTACTCGCCCAGCGTCATTATTGACCTCGGCGTAATTGCCGCATCGCTTTTTGTCCAGACACGGTCGCATCATTATTACTTCGGCGATTATTACGACCGCCGTTATGAAGAGCGGGGCTTCCATCCGTGGTACTCGCAGGAGGCCCGGCGTTATGGCGACGATCCTATTTACACGCACTATCGCTCGCAGCAGTTGAGCCTGGATCCGCAGTGGGACAGCCACGTCCAGGAGCAGTTCAGCTATCGCCGCGAGCATGTGGAGGCGCGCCCGCCCCAGACGCTGGCCCTCCAGTTGAACATATTCAACACCCGCAAAGCCGACACCCCGGAGAACATGCTCGTCGGCAGGAGCTTTGCCGAGGCGGCGCAAAGCAAGTCCATGCCGCTGCATTTCGCAACGGTGAACACGGACGAGCGCAAGCAGTTCGAAACACGCGGGCAGGAAGTCCGCAAGTTCCAGGCGGAACGCGCGAAGCTGGAGACGGCGTCTGCGCCCCCCGGAAAGTCCAAAGAGGGCCGTGCGGTCAGAATGCAGTTGCCGGTGTCCCCCGTTGCGGCGAAATCGGCCGAGAACGTGGAAGGCGTAAAGGCCCCTCCGCCCATCCCCGTTGCGCCAAAACCGCAGGCGGTGGAAGGCCGGACCCGGAAGGAAGGGCCAAGAAACGTGGAAACGGTAACCGGTCGCCCGCAGACTCCGGAAAAGCCGGGAAAGGCGGAGACCCAGCCGACCATGGTGAAGGAGAAGCCAAATCGTGTCGGACCCAGGCCGGAGACGACAAAACCGGAGTCGACACCACAGACAACCGAGTCCAAGCCCTCCACGGGCAGGGAGAAACCGAACCGTGTCGGACCCAAGCCGACGGTGACAAAGCCGAATGCAACACCGCAGACGACTGAGGCCAGGCCGTCCCCGGGCGCGGAGAAGCCGAATCGGGTTGATTCCAAACCGGACGAGCCAAAGTCCGAGCCGGCACCGGGGACGACGGCTCCGCAAGAAAAGCCGGCCAGGCGGGAAGCTGCTCCGGCGAGACCCGAGACCGCAGCCCCAAGTTCGCGGAATGTTGAGAGGCCGAAGCCGGCGGGTGTGCAGGCCAAACCGGATGCCAGGCCCGCCCCGCGTCCGGTTCAAAGTGCGCCGCAGAAGGTGGAACCCACCCGTGAGTCGCCCAAGCGCCAGGAAACGAGGCCGGAAGTGAGGCCGCAAAGTCCGCAACCCAAAGCGCAGCCGACCCGCTCAGACACCACGAAAAAGAAAGACAACCGGCCATCGGCGCCGGGCAGTGACAACAAAGACAAGAAAAGCGATGAGAGGTGATGCGGTGGCGCCCGGCCACCCAGTCATCGAATTGACCACATGCACATTTTCTGGCAGGCGGAATTCCCCATTTGTCAGTCAGGTAAACCCCTGGGGAAAAAACGCCCCGGACAATGTCAAACAAGAAGGATGTTTCAACATGAAGACAACTGCTGGACTGGTCGTGACGCTGCTGGTTTGCGCACTGATAGGAATCGGTGCCTCCGGCTGCAACACGTTCAAAGGCGCGGGCAAGGATATCGAGAATGGAGGACAGGCCGTTGAAAACGCCGCGGCTGACACCCAGAAGGAAATGCGGCATCCGCGGATGCACACCATTACGGCGACTGCAAAATCGGGCGGCATGATTAGCCCTTCAGGCGGCATCAGCGTCTCTTACGGGGCAGACTATACGTTCGCCATCAACGCGAAGCCGGGCCACCATGTGGCGGATGTGCTGGTTGACGGCAACTCCGTGGGCGCCGTGAGCCGCTACAGTTTTGAAAAGGTCACCGCGCATCACACGATTTCCGCGCTGTTTGCCCCTGACCCGCACTGACGGCAACGCGGCGAACGCGCCGCAAAGGAATGGTGCACATGAGTACAGGAGAAGAATCATGCTAGAGACACTGGTGATCATTCTGGTCGTTCTGTGGCTCCTCGGCCTGGTCACGTCGACCACGATGGGCGGATTGATACACGTGCTGCTGGTCATCGCGGTCATCGTGGTGCTGGTGCGTCTGATTCAGGGACGGCGCGTGCTTTAGCAGCGGGGAGGCAGTTTCCCGGAAGGGCAGTGCTGAACAGGCGTTCACGCAGCCCGCAATATTGACTGCGCTTTTGATTCTCCGCCGCGCCACCCGCGGCGGAGAATATGGCTTTTATCAACCGGAGAAGAACGGATGAATGCATACACGATAGTGGCGGTCCTGCTGATTGTGGCCGGAATACTGGGCCTGGTGTATGGCCAGTTCAGCTACACCAAGGAGTCGCAGGGCGCCAAGTTGGGCCCCATCGAACTGACAATCAACGAGAAGCACTCGGTCAATGTCCCTGTCTGGGCCGGCGCGGGCTCCACAGGCATCGGCGCCGCGATGCTGTTTTTCGCGCTTATGAAGCGCCATTGACATTCCTGACGAAATGCAAAAGGAGCATTGATCATGAACAAGACAAGCTGGTTTCCCACGCGCGGTGTCCTGTGCGCGTTTATGGTGTTGTGCCTTTCGGCCACGATGAGCCACGGGACGGTTACGGCCGATCCCGTGAAGGTCACCTTCACGGCGCCGCAACAGTCGGCCACCATCAAGCTGGTGAATGATGGCGCACCCATCCCGTCAAAGGACATCCGCGGCTGGCGGTTCATTGCCAGCGACCATGACTACAAGCACATGCTGAGCGTGGAGAAGACGGACGGGGCGCTCAAGATTGCGCCGAGCCCAACCATGGAAGTGGGCAGTTACGACCTGAGCATCGAGACCGCGCAGGGCGCGGTGAGCGTTCAGGTGTTTGCCCCGCTCAGCGACGTTCCCGATATTGTCGAGAGGATCGCCTCCCTTTCGGGGTTGTCCGAGAAGAAGATCAAGGAGAAGTTGGGGATGATGGCCTCCTTCGTGCGCGAGGAGACCCAGATTGACCTGCCCCCCGTGTATTACGAGGGTCAGACGCTCGAATTGACCATGGTGGCCAAGCCCGGACACATGTGTTCGTGGTTCATGAACGGAGACCTCGTGACGGAGGGACAAGATCAGAACACGTTCACCCACACCTTCAAGGAGCCGGGCGAGTACGTCATCAACTACATCGAGTCGGCAAGCGAGAATGGCGAGATTAAGTCCGCCACACGCGCTGTGGCCCATACAAGAGTCGTGCCCGTGCCTGGGGTTCCGGCCGAAGTCGCCGTCAACACTGAAATGACGTTTGCGCCGCCCCCCGGCTACCAGAAGCATGCCTGGCGCATCGATGGCCAGGAGGTCTCCACGGAACCCGCACTGAAACACACATTCCGGGAGCCGGGTGTTCATGCCGTCGAGTGCCTCGCATCATCCCCCAACCAGGGGAACGCCCGGGGCTTTCTCCGCATCCGTTACAACACGACCGTGAAGCCAGTATAGGGCGCATTGCGGGAAGCGCACCACTGGTTCATTCAGACTGCTGGCATGAAGATCGAGACAGGAAGCCGGGGCGGCTGTCCGTTGCAAAGGGGCTCCACCCCGCACAAAGGCGAATGCATACATGAAAGCGATTCACACAGCGGCGCTGTTGTTTGCCGGGGCGCTCATACTGGCCGCCGCGGTGGTGGCGCCGGCGTTCTTGGCTTTCGGTCAAATCAAGGCGGCGGCGGAGGCGCGAAGGCACACCTACGAGATGATACACCTTGTGGACACACTGCTGTCCGCATTGAAAGACGCCGAGACCGGCCAGCGCGGCTATGCGCTGACCGGCGACGAAAGCTTCCTGGAACCATACTTGGCGGTGCGCGACAGCCTTAGCGGGCAGTTGGGGGAAATGCAGCAGCGCACCCTGCTTCCGGCCGCCCACAAACACTTGGACACGCTGGCTCCACTGATTGCCGCCCACTTGGGGGAGCTTTCGCATCTCATCGACCTGCGCCGCAATAATGAAATGGCCGCTGTGCAGTCCCTTGAGGGCGGCGGGCAGGGCAAGCGGCTGATGGACTCGATTCGCGCCGAAATGGCCGGCTTCATCAGCGTGGAGGAGGATGCGCTGGCGCAAAACGACGCCGGGTTCAGGTCACGCATGCGCTACATGTTTTCCATCATCGTTGCCGGCAGCCTCTTCGCGGTGCTCTGCGCCCTGTCTTTTGCCCTTCTTGTTCACCGTGAAATGAAGCACCGCACGACACATTTGCGGCATCTTGACACCAAGCAGGTTCTTGAGATTCAGGAGGGGATGAACGCGCAACTGCACCTCGCCAACGTCACCTTGCAGATCAGCGAGAACAAGCTCGCGGTCACGCTCAGGTCCATCGGCGACGCAGTGATTGCCACCGACGCCGGGGGGCGCGTGGAGCTGCTGAACCCCATCGCTGAAGGTCTTACCGGCTGGACGCAGCCGGTGGCGGTCGGCCGTCCGGTGGACGAGATCTTTCACATCATCAACCAGGACACCCGTCAGCCCGCCACAGTGCCGATAAAAGACACTCTCGAGCAGGGAACGGTACAGGGCCTGGCCAACCACACCGTGCTGATCGCGCGCGACGGCGGCGAGCGCGCCATAGCCGACAGTTGCGCGCCGATACGTGACCGCGACGGCCAGGTGGTCGGGGCTGTGCTGGTGTTCCGCGACGTCACCGAGGAATACGCGGCGCAGCAGTCCCTGCGTGACAATGCCGCGCTGATCCGGGCGATTCTCAACACCGTGGCGGACGGCATCATCACCCTCCATGCCGACGGCGCGGTCATCGAGACAGTTAACCCGGCCGCCGAGCGGCTTTTCGGCTATGCCGCCGCGGAACTCATCGGACACAACCTCAGTCTGTTGATACCCGGGCTTGATCCGGACCGGCACACTGGTGTTCTCGATCATCACAGTGCGGGCGGTGCGGCGGGCGTCACCGGCCCGGGACGCGAAGTCGTGGGTCACCGCAGGGATGGCAGCACCGTCCCTCTGGAAATAGCCGTAAGCGAAATGTGGCTGGGTGGCACACGCCACTTCACCGGCATCCTGCGGGACATCAGCGCGCGCCGGCAGGCCGAAGAGGCGCTGCTCAAGGCGGGGCCCCTGCAGGCCGCAATTTTCAACAGTGCCAACTTTTCGAGCATCGCCACCGACGAGAAGGGCGTCATTCAGATATTCAATGTCGGCGCGGAGCGCATGCTGGGCTACACGGCGGCCGAGGTGGTGAACAAAATCACCCCGGCCGAAATCTCCGATCCGCAGGAGTTGATCGCGCGCGCAAGGTCGTTGAGCGTCGAACTCGCCACCCCGATTACGCCGGGCTTCGAGGCACTCGTGTTCAAGGCCTCGCGCGG
>CAIXUF010001310.1 GCA_903922535.1 Candidatus Hydrogenedentota bacterium | reverse complement strand
CATCGCGGCGTTCACCATCGGCTCCTCGCAGGGTTACGCCTATGTGCGCGCCGAATATCCGCTGGCCGTGGAACGGCTGCGGATTGCCATTGCCCAGGCCACCGAAGCCGGCCTTCTCGGCAGCAACATTTTGGGCTCGGCATTCGCATTCAATCTCGAGATTCGAATGGGCTCTGGCGCCTTTGTCTGCGGCGAAGAAACCGCGCTCATCGCCTCCCTGGAGGGGAAACGCGGCGAACCCCGCCCCCGTCCTCCATTCCCGGCCGTCAAGGGACTCTGGGGCAAGCCCTCGCTTCTGAACAACGTTGAAACCTACGCGAACGTCCCGTCCATCATCCTGAAGGGCGGCGACTGGTACGCCGGATGGGGCACGGAGAAGAGCAAAGGCACCAAGGTGTTTGCGCTTGCCGGCAACATCGTCAACGCCGGCCTGGTGGAAGTGCCGGTCGGCACGCCGCTCGGCGATCTTGTGCATGACGTGGGCGGCGGCATCCCCGGCGGCAAACAGTTCAAGGCCGCACAGCTCGGCGGTCCGTCCGGCGGCTGCGTGCCGCGCGAATACCTCAGCACGCCGCTCGACTATGAGTCCCTTCAGGAACTCGGCGCCATCATGGGCTCCGGCGGTGTTGTCGTTATGGACGAGGACAGTTGCATGGTCGACGTGGCGCGCTTCTTCCTGGAGTTTGTCCAGGAGGAGTCCTGCGGCAAGTGCGTGCCCTGCCGGGTGGGCACCAAGCGCATGCTGGAAATCGTCACGCGCATCTGTGCCGGCGAGGGCCAGGAAGGCGACATCGAGAAGCTTGAGGAGTTGGGCAAACAGATCAAGGACACCTCGCTGTGCGGGCTCGGCCAGACGGCGCCCAACCCGGTGCTGTCCACCATCCGGCATTTCCGGCACGAGTATGAGGAGCACATCCGCCAGCACAAGTGCACGCCGGGCGTGTGCCCCTCGCTGGTCGATTCGCCCTGCCGCAGCGCCTGCCCCGCGAATGTTGACATACCGGGCTATCTCTCGCTTGTCGGCGAGGGCCGCATCGCCGAGGCGCTGCGCCTGCACCGCGAGCGCAATCCGCTCGCCGCCGTGTGCGCCCGGGTGTGCTTCCACACCTGCGAAACCAAGTGCCGCCACACCCTTGTCGACGGAAGCGCCGTCGCGGGGCGCGGCGTGAAGCGCTACATGGCCGACCAGGAAATCACCGTGCAGCTGCCCACGGTTCTCGAGAACCCGGACAACGCGGCGCGGAAAGTTGCCATCATCGGGTCGGGTCCCGCCGGCCTGTCCTGCGGCTACTTCCTCGCCCGGCTGGGCTACAAGCCGGTCATCTTCGAGTCCGAAGAGCGGCCGGGCGGACTGCTGGTGCAGGCCATTCCCGCCTACCGTCTGCCGCGCGAGATCCTGGCGCGCGAAGTGCGCATGATCGAGAACATGGGTGTGGAGATTCAGACCGGCAAGCGGCTTGGCCGTGACTTTACGCTTGCGGGCCTGCGTGAGCAGGGCTACGAAGCGGTGTTCATGGGTGTGGGCGCCCCGTTGGGCAGCAAAATGGACATTCCGGGCGAAGATGCTGAAGGCGTTTTCGATGCCATGGAATTCAACCGTGTCTACAACATGCGCGGTTCCGTGCCGGTGGGCAAGGACGTTTTGGTCGTGGGCGGCGGGAATTCCGCCATCGACGCGGCGCGCACGGCATTGCGGCTCGGCGCGGACAACGTCACCGTCGTCTACAGGCGCACGCGTGAGGCCATGCCGGCCTACGAGGAGGAAATCGAGGAGGCCAAGAGCGAAGGCATCAAGCTGCGGCTGCTGACCCTGCCGGAGGAAGTGCTGACGGACAGCGGCAAGGTGTGCGGTCTGCGGTGCCGTGAAATGGCCCTGGCCGGTTTCGACCGGACAGGTCGGCGCAGGCCGGAGGCGGCGGGCGAGTCGTTTGTGATTCCCGCCGACCAGGTCATTGTGGCCATCGGACAGACCCTCGACTTGGACGCGCTGCTTGACGGCGTCAGTATCAAACGCAAGTGGCGCCAGTTCATTGACGCCAATCCGGTGACCGGACAAACCTCCGCTGACTGGCTTTTTGCGGGCGGCGACGCCGTTACCGGTCCCGATTCCGTCGTCGGGGCTGTTGCCGCGGGCGAGCGGGCCGCCGTGGGCATCGACCACTTCCTTACCGGGGAAAACCACGCATTCTGGCGGAAAGACCACAAGCTTGACACGTTCTTTGATCCGGCCGCCGACCCGCTGCCCATCGCCCGGGAAAAAATGCCGGCCATTCCGGTGGAACGCCGCCGGCACAGTTTCGAGGAAGTAGAGCACTGCTGGGACACACCGGTTGCAACGCGTCAGGCCAAACGTTGCCTGCGTTGCGAATACGGCAAACGATCCTGATTTCGGGAGAAATAAAATGACACAAGCGACAACTACCGCGAAGATCGCCCTGACGATCAACGGCGTGTCCGTTGAGGCCGACATGGGCATGACCATACTCCAGGCAGCCAGGAAGGTCGGCATTCGCATCCCGACCATGTGCTATCTGGAAAACGTTTCCTGCATCGGCGCGTGCCGGGTTTGCCTGTGCGAGGTGGACGGCGCGCGCAACCTGGT
>CAIXUF010001309.1 GCA_903922535.1 Candidatus Hydrogenedentota bacterium | reverse complement strand
GTCGATGCAGACGAAGTCCATGCCGAGGCTTTGGGCCAGGTACCGGGCCAGCACGTTGAAGAAGGGCTCGTCCTGCATTCCGCCGCGGGTCTGGGCCAGAAAGGCAGTGAACGTTTCGATGTGTTTGTGTGCGGTATTGTCGCTTAGCACGACGCGGCATGCGGGCACGCCGTCCGCGTCCAGCGCGGCGGCAGCCTCCAGACGCGCCCAGAAGGAAGTCCCGTTCCCCTTCACCATCCTTAGGTCATAGGCCCGCGGTTCACCGGTCCCGAAGAGCTGTTTGCAGTGAAGGTAGTGGACGTCCTGGTCTTCGTTCAATACGAACCGGGAGAACGGTTTCATGACCAGATCGCCCCGGGGTATGCCCAGCAGCGTGGCGGCGGTAAGGTTGGCCTCTAGGATTAGCCCCTGCTCGCCGACGGTGCAATAGCCCACCGGTGCCAGCTCGTAGAGGTCGGAATAGCGCGTCAGGGCGGTGCCCAGTTCCGCCTGCACCCGGCGCAGTTCCTCATTCTGCATCTCCAACTCGATCTGATACACCCGCAGTTCGTGCAGTGTCCGCTGCATTTCTTCTGGAGACAGGAATGCGCCGCTTTCCGGCGATGGACCGTCGCTTCCCCGCGCTGCCGCCTCCGCCTGCCGGCGCAGTTCGTCGGCGTCACGGGGTTTCCTCTTCTCGGTGCTCACACCTCTTCTCCTTCGAGAATCGTCGGGCGACTTGTCGTTCAGACTCGTTGTTGATCCGCACCGCATTCTTCAAACAGACATAATGAGAATAACACAAATTCGTCCTATTTACATCCGTCATTCGGACGATCGGGCAACGAGGGGATATAGTGCTGGTGTGTAGTCATGGAGAACCGATGAATTGTCTGGATTCCTCCCGGTCGCTCCGCCGCGGCCTGGAGCCTGGCACCCGTTTGCTGCCCGTGAGTTTGCCGTCGAAGCCGTCAAGCAGGCGGTTGACCAGGCTCACCTGCCACGCGTGCATTGGCGCGGTGACCCAGCGTTGCCGGAGGCGGGTCTTGACGGGGATTGTGTCCAGGGTGGGCTGGGGGCGCCGTCGACGGCGTGGTGCAGCGTGTCCAGGGGCCACGTGATCGCTTGCCCGAGCCGTTCCCATGAATGGTTATTCCTCAATCCATAATTCATAGTTCCTTGTCTTTCCGCGCGGCATTTTTCCTGCGCGTGGTTGATCAGCACAAACAGGCGGAGTATTATTTTCCCGTGGGGAGATGTACCCCAGTGCTCCCGCGGCATCTGTGCGGGGTTGGTGTAACAGTAGAGGAGGCAGCAGAATGAACAGACTTTCTTGCTCAATTGTGATTGGATTGTTGGTCTGTGTGGCGCTCGCGGCGTGCAAGCCGGGTAACAAGACAGTCCCCGACGTGGCCGGCATGACGCAGACGGCGGCGTCCACAGCCATTGCGGGTGCGGGGCTCGCGGTGGGCACCGTAACGCAGGCGTACGACGCGGTGGTGGCTTCCGGTCTGGTTGTCAGTCAGTCGCCGACGGCGGGAAGCTCCGTCAGCTCCGGTTCGGCCGTGGATTTTGTGGTTTCACAGGGTCCGCAGCCCGTGTCCGTGCCCAACGTCGTGGGCATGATGCAGGCGGCGGCGTCCGCCGCCATAACCGGCGCGGGGCTCACGGTGGGTTCGGTCACGTCGGCACATAGCGCCACCGTGGCCGTTGGTGCGGTTGTCTCTCAAACACCCGCCGCGGACATGAGTGTGGCCCCCGGCACGGCGGTGGATATTGTCGTCAGTTTGGGTGTCGCGCCGGTCGCTGTTCCGAACGTGGTGGGCCAGGCTCAATCCGCCGCGCAAACCGCCCTTGTTGGCGCGGGACTTGTGGTGGGCACGGTCACGCAGGTGTACAGCGAGACCGTGGCATCAGGCTCTGTCATCAGCCAATTGCCGGCGGCAGGCGTTACCGTGGCACCCGGCTCCGCCGTGGCGCTGACCGTCTCCAAAGGCCCGCAACCCGTGTCCGTGCCCGATGTGGTGGGAATGACACAGGCCGCGGCGGACACCGCCATCACCAGCGCGTCGCTTGCGCTCGGCACCGTGACGCAAACGTACAGTGCCACTGTTCCCACTGGGGATGTGGTCAGTCAGCTTCCCGCGGCGGGCACGAGTGTCCCGCCGGGCACCACGGTGAACTTGGACGTGTCGAAAGGTCCGGAACCCGTGACCGTGCCCGACGTGGTGGGACTGGCTCAGGCGGAGGCGGACACGGTTATCACCAGCGCATTGCTTGCGCTCGGGGCTGTGACGCAAATGTACAGTGACACTGTTTCCACCGGGGATGTCGTTAGTCAGCTTCCCGCGGCGGGCACAAGTGTCTTGCCGGGCACCGCGGTGAACCTGGATGTGTCGAAAGGTCCGGAACCCGTGATTGTGCCCGACGTGGTGGGAATGACGCAGCTTGCGGCGGACAGCGCCATTACCAATGCGCTGCTTGCCGTCGGCGCCGTGACGCAAATGTACAGCGCGGCGGTGATCTACGGCTCGGTCATCAGCCAGTCACCCGTGGCTGGAACGCCCGTGATCCCCGGCTCCGGTGTGGACCTGACGGTGTCCAAGGGCGCGCCGCCTGTTTCTGTAATTGCTCTTCCCGGAGGCATTCAGATGCAACTGGTGCAGATTGCGGGCGGGACATTCACGATGGGCAGTCCGGACACGGAGAAGGACCGATACACGAACGAGGGGCCTCAGCAAAAGGTGACGCTGGACGGGTTCTGGATGGGCCAGTACCTGGTAACACAGGCGCAATGGCTGGCGGTGATGGGGAGCAACCCTTCGCATTTTACCGGCGATCCGGTCAGGCCGGTGGAGCAGCTTTCCTGGTATGACTGCCAGGCGTTTATTACCGCGCTGAACGCGCACATTGCGGCCACAAGCCAGGGTCCTGCCACGTTCCGTCTTCCCACCGAGGCGGAGTGGGAATTCGCGTGCCGCGCGGGGACAACCACGCGGTTCTATTGGGGGGACGATCTGGACTACGCGGCCCTCGGCGATTATGCGTGGTACGAGGGCAACAGCGGGGAGCAGACGCACAAAGTGGGATTGTTGCTGCCCAATGATTGGAGTCTCTACGACATGTGCGGCAACGTTTGGGAGTGGTGCCAGGACTGGTATGGGCTCTATACGGGGGACACGCAGTCGAACCCGACGGGGCCTTCCACCGGCACACAGCACGTGATTCGGGGCGGTGCATGGCTCGACGACGGCACCTACTGCCGGTCGGCGGTCCGCCTGGGCGACAACCCCTCGCCCACAGACTACATCATCGCCATCGGCCTCCGCGTGTCCAGGTCGTAGTGCCTGCAAGGCAGGCCTGTCTGCCGGGTTGGCGATGGAGACAGGGAGCACGGGCGGGACGCCCGTGCCGCAAAACCGCCGGGGCATGGCCCCGGCGAAGAAGAGCGGCAGCATGACCGCGCGCACGCAAGAGAATTGTGTGCCGTGCGGTGTGTTATGTCTGTTCTTCCGCGCATGGGCGAAGTTAGTCTGATCTCTTCCCGGTTGTTTTCGTCCGCTCCGGGCTGTTGTTGGCAAGCCGGGCGGCCTGCTCTCTGGCCAACGAAATCGCCTGATGGAGACGGGTTTGGAGAAGCCGCGGCGGAGGCAGTTCGGTGAGGTACTCGCAGACGCGAATGGATTTGTCGTCCAATTGAAGGAGTTGCACCTGTTCTGCGTCCGCGCCCGCGCACAAAATGAGGCCGATGGGTGCGGCTTCACCGGGGGCCTTTTCGTGCTTGTCCAGCCAACGGAGGTAGAACTCCATTTGGCCGGCATGGGTCGGTTGAAACGATTCCATTTTCAGATCTACGGCCACCAACCGCCGCAGGAACCGGTGATAGAAAAGCAGGTCGAGGTGAAAATCGTCCTTGCCGACGCTCATGCGTTTTTGG
>CAIXUF010001308.1 GCA_903922535.1 Candidatus Hydrogenedentota bacterium | reverse complement strand
GATGGTCCATGTGCCGCAGGGCGCCTTCTGGGTGGGGGATGGAAATACGACGCAGGGAGAATTCTACGAGGGTGACGCTACACGCCCCAAACCCCCGGTTCCACCTTCGCCTCCGACTACCCCCGAACTGTCCATGGAGAGCGGCGCCGCCCCCGATCTGCGTATCAATGCGCTTCTGGAGACCGATTCGGCAGTTCGCCCTCCGACATACAGACCGTTTCAGATTACCAACGAGAACGAACTGGCGGTCGGCGACTCCACTGGGCAACTCTATTATTCCAACACCTTCTTGCAGGGAGACCGTTTGGGGCCCATTCCGACTGCATTTCCGAAGGGTTACGCGGCGTTTTACGGGATGAAGTTCGAGATCACACAGGGG
Source organism: Candidatus Hydrogenedentota bacterium (assembly GCA_903922535.1). Next base: position 1,289 of record CAIXUF010001308.1, on the reverse strand, counting down.
CAATATGTGGATTTTCTCAACACACTGAGCGTGACGCAGGCGACGAACCGATGGTACGCGACGGACCAGTGGTACATGGCGGCCAAGCGCTGCGCGGACCTTCGTGGTGTGCCATGGCACGGGGGGGATTGTGTCGCGTACGAGCGATGTGCAGTCTCGAATGTGGATGGGGTGTATATGTCGAGTTTGCCGTACGTGGCGTGTGGATACCTGGACTGGCCAAACCTGGCGGCGTATCTGGACTGGGCGGGATTGCGGCCGATGACGGAGTTGGAGTTTGAAAAAGCGTGTCGGGGGCCGTTGCCGCCAGTGCCGGGCGAGTATGCGTGGGGCAACACAACCGTTGTGCCGGCAACCAGCATTACCAACAGCGGCCTTGCCAACGAGGCGCCGGGCAACTCCTCGGCTAACTGTCATTCCGGGGGTGGTATCCACGGCCCGATGCGGGTGGGATGCATGGGGATGGGCTCCGGCTCGCGGACCGCCATGGGCGCGGGCTATTACGGCATGATGGATTTGTCGGGCAACATATGGGAGCGCGCGGTCACGGTGGGGAATCCTACGGGCCGCGGGTTCACAGGGCTGCACGGGGACGGTGCATTGGACGATGCCACGGGCAACGCGAACATGGCGGGGTGGCCGGTGACGGACGAAGACGGCGCCGGTTATCGCGGCGGTGATTGGTATCACGGCGCCCCGCACATATGCGTTTGCAACCGAGGACGCTCGACAGGAGGGTGTTATGCGCGTGACGGTGGCATGTATAACGGCCTTTATAAGTTCGGCGGGGGGAAGACCGGCGGGCGAGGCGTACGAACAGCGCCCTGAAGCAAACGGCAGAGAGCCAGTTTTCGGCCGGCAATCATCGCAGTGAAGGAGCAGACATGAAAACCGCAAAACTCGTCTCGCTGTTGATGCTTTCACTGGTTTGCCGCACGTGGGCCGCGCCTGCCGAGGCAACCGGATTTGATAAAGATGGCGTGCTCCTGCTGCCTGAAAAGCAAACGGTCAAGATCAACAGCTTTTGCGTTGTCTCTGCCGGTGGCTATGGACGCGAGGCTGCCGGGTCCGGCGTTCCGGCAAAGCAGGCTACGAGCGCAGTCCTGCGATGGGACTCCAGCGGCTTAGAGGTCGTCTTTGACTGTGTGGATAACGGCATTGTGGCGGAGCTGCAGGGCCACGACAATATCAAGCTCTGGAAGGATGACAGTGTATACGTCTGGTTGGATCCCGGCCACACCCATAGTAATCAGGTCATGGTGCAGGTTTCGGCCGGCGGCCAGGTGCTT
>CAIXUF010001307.1 GCA_903922535.1 Candidatus Hydrogenedentota bacterium | reverse complement strand
TGACGAGCACATCGAGAATATGGCGTACCTTCACCGCGCCGTCATAGGGCTTCTCGGTGATCCGCTCGGCGCGGGCTTTTTCGGCGGCGTCCTGGTTGACCTTGTAATTGGCCGTCCGCAGCCGCGCATAGCACGACGCGCAGGCCGTCAGCACCTGCGAGTAGCCGGCGGCCTGGGCCTTTTGAAGATTCATGACGGGCAGCGCCACCGACAGCGAGGTGTTGCTGGAATGGGCCGGGGTGGACCCGCAGCAAACCCAGTCGGGAATCTCTGCCAGCTCGATGCCCAGGGCGGCGCACAGGGCGCGGGTGGACTTGTCAAAGTCCCATGCCGTGGATTCGAGACTGCATCCGGGAAAGAATGCGTACTTCACCGTTTCTTTTCCTCCATTTCAGCCCGCTTGAAAACCCTGCGCACGGCCTTGCCGCTGGCGGAGAAGTGCGGCCGGAAGGACAGCTTGCGTTTTGCCAGCATCCGGGGAACCTTGTCCATGTCCGCGAAGAAATCGCGGCTGGCGAGTTTGTAAAGGGCCATCATGCCGGCCTCAAACACCCGGCCGTGCCAGCGCACGCTGGTCAGGAAGGCCTTGTTGAAACTCTTGCCGCGCGTGTCGGCGACGGCGGCCTTGCGCTCGACCGCCATCATGCGCAGCACATCCATGACTGCGGCGATGTCTATGCCCATGGGGCAGCGCGTGGTGCACGCCTCGCAGGAGGCGCAGGCCCAAATGGCCTGCGATTCCAGAAGCTCGTTTTCGGCGCCCAGATGAATCAGGCGCATGATCTGGCTCGACAGCAAATCCATGTCGGGTCCAACAGGACACCCCACCGAGCACTTGTGGCATTGCAGGCATGCGCTGACAGGTGAGCCGCTTCGGCGCTCCACCTCTTTCAACAGCGCGCTGTCTGTCCATTCAAGCGTGTTGTTCATGGCGATTATTCACCCACCTCGTCGGTTACTTCCTGCTTGACTTTCTTGATCGGGACCACCTTCTGGTAGACCTGCTCCGGCGACTTGATGATGCCGTTTACGGTCAGGAGGTCCCGCTCAATCTGGATTCCGAACAGCCGCTCGTTCTCGCGCAGATAGGGCAGAATCAACTGCCAGTCGTCCGCGGTGAGCGCCGTGTACATGGCACCGTTCAACTGCTCCTCGACCAGGGTCCTGTGCGGGTCACGCACGTAAATGGCACCACCGGAGGCCAGCGACAGGAGATTGCCGCCGGGATAGGGCATGTCGAGCGGGACCACATTGCCGTCCTTGTCGAAACGGATGCCGTTCACAATCACGAAGCCGCCCCCATTGAGGGGATCGCCCGCCATGAACGACTCGGCCATGAAATCCAGCGCCGTGCCGTTGATGACGACGCGGGGCTTGCCCACGGCGTTGATCAGCGGGCGTCCCGCCGTGTTGCCCATGACATAAATCGTGCCGCCCTTCGCGCCGTAGAGGAAGGTCTGGCCGGCATCGCCATAGAGGACCAGCTTGCCGCGCTTGGTAATCTGGCCAACCTGGTCTTGGGCGTTACAGTGGACGTAGGCTTCGAGGCCGTCCATGCCGGAGCCGAGATAGTCGCCGGGATTATCGTAGCAGTCCACACGCAGACCGTCGGTCTTGGGGCCGAACCCAGCCGCGTGGAAGCGCGTGCCGCGCGAGTTGTAATGGATGAGATGACGCCAGCCCGCATTGTACGCGTCCACCGCGAGGCGGCCGTCACAGTCGTCGCCCTGCGCCTCGAAGCCCCGCGCGTCGATGAGCAGCGCCTTTTCTTCATTCTTCGGGGCGCGAAGCTGGCCGCGCGTGTCCCGCGTGATGCGGCGATAGGCGCTTTCATGCGCGTCGTCGAGAAGCGGCTGCTTCGAGAAGATCTGCTCGAGACCGCGCCGGAGAATCGTGATCACGGCGCTGCGCTTTTTCGTGCCGGTCTGATAGCGGAAATCCGTCAGGCGCGTCAGCACGTCGATGCCCAACTGCGGCATGCGGACGGCCGTCTTCGACGCCACCTCGGACACCGCATTGCGGAGCCTGTCGAAATCCATGCCGGCGATGGCGTCGCGCAGGTAGAGGTACAGCGCGTCGGCGTCGTTGGTCCGCAATGCGCTCTCGACTGCCGCCGCGTCGCGGTCGTCGGGCGTGGTGACCGACACCGGCGCGGACAAGTCACAGTGGAACTGATCGCGCGGGGTGGACACCGGAACGCCAAACTTATCCGTGGCATACAGGTGATGGCGAACCTCGTCACCGTTGCCGGACTTCGATGTCTCCGGCATGATGTTAAAGAGGAAGGCCCCGCCGTCGTTGTAGCTGCCGCCGCGGGCGTTCCAGTACTGGTCGGCAACGGGCATGAAACGGGGATCCTCGCTGCTCAGTCCCGCCAGCGTCGCGTCAATGGCCTGCTTCTCGGAGCAGATCAGGCCGATGGAGACATCCTTGCCCTCCTGCAGGGCGAAAACCTGGGGCCGCAGCATGGCTGTGTCGGTGATGCCGAGCAGTTGGAAGCCCTTCTTCGCGGCCAGCGTGCGCGCGATGATGAAGAACCACGGGCCGTCGGGCGAGCCGTGCATGTGCGACGCCTGGATCTGGCGGTAGATACGCTGCCGTTCCGCGGGAAGGCGGTCAAAGTCAAGTTCCGTGGTCGGCGCGAGCGCCTCAATGATGTATTCCACCGGGTACTTGTACACGCGGTGCATCAGGTCAAACAGCATGACCGACACCTCGGTGTCCGTCAGGAAGCGCGGGAACAGGCTGCGCTGCGCCAGGTATTCGCACACGGAATGGTAGTTGGCGAAGTCGCCGTTGTGCACCAGGGCCTCATGCATGCCGATGAAGGGATGCGCGCCGCCGGGATGCCAGACGCGGCCGCGGGTGGGATAGCGCTGGTGCGCGATCCAGACGTGGGCCTTCACGTCCTCCAGCTTGTAGTACTGGACAGAGGCTTCGGCGAATCCGACGATCTTGATGATGATCAGGTTGCGCGCGTGCGACATGACGAAGGCGCGCTTGTCGCCCAGCGACGCATAGAACTCGTCGTTGAGGTTCGAGGAATTCTGAAAAACAAACTCGTCCTCGATTTCCGCCTCGGTCAGCGCCTTGAGCCCCTTTTCCTCGGCAAAGCGCTCGATCACGTCCTTCTTGACCCGCACGAAGTAGCGGGCCACGTCGGGTGGCTTGATTTCGAGCAGCGGGACGTCGCGGTAGTCGTCGACCGTGGGAATGATCCCGCCCTGGAACACCTCGAAGAAGGGCTCGATAAACTTCTTCTCTATGGCTTCGCGGGCTGTGGGGTCAAGCAGGGCGATCTGGAGGATGTATGCCTCGTCGAGCACTTCGCGCGAAACGCCCATGTCCTTCGGGACCAGGCCGCACGCGGCGATCCCGCCGCCCTTGCCGTTGCCCCGGTTGCGCATCTGTATCGAAGGCTCGTAGATGTGCCTTCCGCCCACGGGAATCGTGCACGCAAAGCCGGTCACGCCGCATCCGCCCTCCGCCTCGGGCGACTTGACGATCTCGTCGCCTGCGGGGCGCATGTGCGCGCGGGCGCGCATTAGTGCCTCTACCCGTTGAATGGCCGCGGTATGGACATCATTCATGGTGCGTGTGGTCCTCAGGTTTCACTCTCGTAATCGAGATGGGTCATCAGGTCGGTGCGTCCGCGCAGGGCAGCCACGGAATCCAGGCCCAGCCGGTAGAGAATATCCACCAGCATTTCCCGCCAGGCGGTGTACAGGTTTATGAGCCGCTGTGTGCACCAGTCAATGGTGATCATTTCAAGCAGCCCGGTGTCGGTCGTGCAGATGCCGCGCGGGCAGCCGCGCCCGCTCTCGCAGCAGCCGCACCGGATGCATTCAAGCGCCACGAGTTCGGCCGTGCCGATGACCACGCCGTCGGCGCCAAGCGCAATGGCCTTGGCCACGTCATGCGGAGTGCGGATACCGCCGCTCGCGATAAGCGTTATCTCGTCGCGGACGCCTTCATCGGAAAGAAAGCGATGGCAGGCGTTGATGCC
>CAIXUF010001306.1 GCA_903922535.1 Candidatus Hydrogenedentota bacterium | reverse complement strand
CAGATGCAGCCGTTCATCGCCACGCTGCGCGCCGTCGCTTCATCCATGCCGTAGTGCGACATGAGCATCTGGGGCAGTTCGAGAATGTTGCACAGCGCAATCGCGCCGCTGAACAGCACGGTGGCCAGGAGCACGATGACGTAGGCGATCATGCAGTAGCCGGCCATGATCGAGCGTGTCACCGAGTCATAGCGGTATTCGAGGAATTGGGGCATGGTGTAGATGCCCGCCGAGAGAAAGCGCGGCAGGAAGAGCCACGCCACCAGCACCAGCGTGATGGCGGACATCCATTCATAACTGCCGATGGCCAGTCCGGGCCCGCCCTCGCGGAACGCGGTGCCCGCCATGCCCACGAAATGCTCCGAGTTGATGTTGGACGCGATCAGCGAGAAGCCGATCAGCGGCCAGACCAGCGAGCGGCCCGCCAGAAAATAGCCCTCCTCGCTTCCTTTGCCCCGCCTGCTGCCCCACACCGCAATGGCGATCACCGAAGCGATGAACCCAAAGAAGACCACCCAGTCAATAGCATGCATGTGCCCAAACCTCCTGTCCGTACGGATAACTGCCCTGGTATGCCGACACGCCGACCCGCCTCGCGGACCGACCGGATGCACATAATACTTATAAGTCGCCCCGATTTCTAATCCGGGCGCGAGGCGCGGCGGAAGGGCGGGGTTCAGATGTAGCGGGTGTCGGGGTGGAAACTGACCGTCGCGGCGGTGGTTCCGATGGGGCTGAATTCGTCGGCCGGGGTGATGACGACGCCGATCGCGGGACCGGCGTTGAGGGTTTCCAGGATGACGCGGTTCATCTGGATGTCGCGCATGCCGGGATAGCAGCGGAAACAGGGAAATAGGGGAAGCGTCCCTAGTTTCCCCTAGTTTCCCTAGATTGATCTGCACGACCTCGCATAACAACCCCGGCCCGCCCCGCGCGCCGGGGTTCATTCTTCCTTATTGGGCAGCGTCCCCCTTTCCCATACATGTCCAGTTGTTCTGCGGCAACAGCCGGTGTAATATCTAAGCAACCCAGGCTGAGGTCGCAAGAACACGGGCGGAGCGGAATCATGCATGACGAAAAAGATACTGTACTTGGCGCCCTAGCAGAAGAAACCCTGGCCAAACTGAAAACTGTAGCCAATACCGCGAAAGAACATTTGCACAAGGCAACAGGTAACCTTACTCCAGACGTATTCGCCTGCGGGAACACCCTAATAGATAGCACCCCGAACAGAAATCTTGCCCATATTCGTCTGGAAGGCCAAAGCGACTATGAGGCTTTGGAGCGCGAACCCGCAATCGCACGAGTAGTCGTCCAAGATCCCGATGGAGGCACAAGGATCTACTTCATCTGCCGCGCCACGCCTGGTCCGGACTTCACCAATCCAGCTACGGACTCCAGCAGGTTAGCCAGCTATCGTTCTCCTGTTGGAAGGCTGGCAGCACTCCCAATCGGCGCGGATTTCTCTCTGCCACCCAAAGGGACCAAAGTTAAAGTCGTTGAGCGGGCGCTCTTACACCCCATTGAGAAAGAGCAATGGGATTCCGTTAACACCGTGGTTGAACATACCGCGTTTGACACATGCACTATCATATCTCTGAAGGACTTGTTGAAAGGTGCTTCCGGCGACGCATCTTTTGAAGACATCCTGGAGCAAGTGTTGGCCGAAGACCGGCAAAGAGCGAACGTAGTTGAGGGGTACCGCCGAAGTGTTATAAAGAAGATGGCCTTGCGCGATCAGCCGATTCTGGACCAGCATCAAGATAAGATTTTTCGTTTGCCTCTGGTTAGAAGCTCGCTATTTATCGAAGGGCCTCCTGGAACAGGCAAGACAACGACGCTCATTCGTCGCCTAGGCCAGAAATTGGACAAAGGGTTTTTGGAAGAAAAAGAAAGAGAAGTCGTCGAGAGCGTCGAAAGACAGACCACGGGTCGGCACGAAAGAAGCTGGTTGATGTTTTCTCCGACCGACCTGCTCAAACAGTTCCTCAAAGAGGCCTTCGCGCAAGAAGGAATTCCTGCTTCAGACCTTCAAATCCACACATGGAGCGACCATCGCTGGCATCTATCTAGAGATATATTTACCGTTCTTCGCACACCAACGGGCAAGGGCACTTATATCCTCAATGATGTTGCCAAGACATTTCAGGATACAGTGCTGGCCGATTCCATAAGCTGGTTCGTTGACTTCAGAAACTGGCAACGAACGGCATTTGTAGAGCTAGCACTGGAATCCGCCGATGAGTTGGTCAAGGACGCACGAAAGGATGTTTCCGCTATTGGAAGGCGCATAATCTCCATTCTTAGGAATTCGGGCTCCGGCTCTCTCTCATCGGCGCTTCATTCGATGGCAGAAGAAGCAGCCGCTGTCCAGAAGGTTCTCGATGACATAAGAGGAGTTACGGACGACAAGATAAGAGGCGCTCTGAACCTGCAACTGAAATCCAATAGATCTTTCTTGGATGAACTCGCGAAATTCACTGCCAGCATTGATCAGTCTTCCGACAGGGTTGTGGAATATGCCGAAGACCAAGACATAGACGAAGAAGAAGTTACTGTTCCTAATCGAACGGAGCGTGCCGCAGCGTTTACTGCATATTCTCAGGCTATACGCGCGCAAGCGAGAGCGGTTGCTAGAGGCCGGCTTTTGAAAAAAAGCACGCGTAACAGCCGCATTATAGAATGGTTGGGAACTCGGGGTATGCAGGAAGATGAATATCTTCAAGTTGGTAGGGATTTCTTGCTGCAATCTAGTCTCCGCAACTTCGTAAGTCCTGCTAAGGGCTACATCGACTCCATTCCCCGTCTTTATCGATCATTTCGGCGCATCCGTCAGAGTGAAAACAAGTGGTACAGCAAATCAAGCTTTGACGCTTCCGACCTCCACCCGCTCGAATTGGACGTGGTCTTGCTTTCAATCCTGGAGGAGTCTAATAGCCTGCTACGAATGCCGCAGGTCCAAAGGTCGTTAGGCGATCACTTATGGTCGTTTCTTAAGCCGCTTGTTGCAGAGTACAAAAATCAAGTTGTCGTTGATGAAGCCACCGATTTTTCCGCAATTCAGCTAGCGTGCATGTTCAACCTATGCCATCCCAAGGTGGCCTCATTTTTCGCATGCGGCGACTTTCACCAGCGTTTAACGACGTGGGGAACTCGATCCTTTGATGAAATGACGTGGGCGGTAACCGGTCTGAACGTCGTGAAGATTAACGTGGCCTACCGCCAGAGTCGGCAACTTAATGAGTTCATAGGGGCAGTGTTGTCAGTAGGGGCTGGTGAGAAGCAAACTTCAACCCTGCCAGTTCATTGCGACAATGAAGGAGTAGCCCCGTGCTTGCTTGAGAACGCTTACGACAACAGTGTAGTGGCCGCGTGGCTTGCCGATCGCATTCGCGAGATTGAAGCATTCGTGCGTTGCTTGCCATCTATTGCTTTGTTCGTAGAGAGTGAAACAGAGGTTCAGAGGCTCGAAGAGGAGCTAAAGCGGTCACTTTTGAATGATAATGTTCAAGTGTTCGCTTTGAGGCGGGCCCCGAAGTTGGACAACAGACGCGGTTGAATAAGATGGCGGATTCTGTTGACCGCCGCCCGGCAGTGTGCCGGACGACGGTGTGAGTATAGGTTATGGCCCTGGGGGTTTTCCAAAGGCGGTGGTCAGGTTGGGGTCAGCGGGCTTTGGCGCTGTCCCCGAGCTGTCCACCGACTGTCATTTCCACAGCCCGTTCACCGCTCTGTTGTGCATGGCACCCGTAGTAGGGGCTGTGGGAATGTGGGAAACCCGGCGTGCGCCCAGGCGGTCGGTCAGGCCGCCCGGTACACCGCATCGGGGGTTTGGTAGTCCAGCGCCTGGTGGCGCCGGGTTCCGTTGTACAGGCCAAAGTAACGCGTGAGACCCGCGCGCAACTCAGCCACGGTCCGGTAGTCGTTCAAATAGATGTCCTCGTACTTCACCGAGCGCCAAAGCCGTTCAATGAAGATGTTGTCGAAGCAGCGCCCGCGTCCGTCCATGCTGACGCGTATCCCGTGTCCCTCCAGTGTTCCGGTGAACTCCCGGCTGGTAAACTGGCTGCCCTGGTCCGTGTTGAAGATCTCGGGGCTGTTGTTGCGCGCCAGCGCGCAGTGCAGCGCGCGCTGGCAGAAATCGGTGTCCATCGTGTTGGACAGCTCCCACGCCAGCACCCGGCGGCTGTGCCAGTCCATGATGGCGCAAAGGTACGCAAACCCGCCCGGAAGCGGGACATAGGTGATGTCCGAGCACCACACATGGTCGGGGCGGACAATGGCCAGCCCGCGCAGCAGATAGGGGTATTTCGGATGCGCCGGGTGGGGCTGCGACGCGTTGCGCCGGCGCGGTTCAAGACCGCAAAGCCCCATCTCCCGCATCAGGCGCCGAACCCGCTTGCGGCCCACGCAAAACCCGTAGTCCTTTTCCAGGGACTGTGTCATCCGGCGGCTGCCGTAAGCAGGAAGCTGCGTGTACACACGGTCAATCACCCCTTTGAGGAACAGGTCGAAGGCATCCTCGGGGACCTGGCGGGAAGGGCGGTAGTACCGTGTTGACCGGGCAAGGCCAAGCAGCTCGCACTGGCGCGACACCGCAAGTGCGGACTCCGGCTCTATGCATTCACGTGCCTCGGCCCGGCTAAAGACGCACCTGTTTGCGCAGGAAT
>CAIXUF010001305.1 GCA_903922535.1 Candidatus Hydrogenedentota bacterium | reverse complement strand
CGGCAGGAATGGGGTCAGTTCCGCCATCGTCACCTTGCCGTCGCCGTTGCTGTCCACCAAGTTGTAATACTCGGCCGGAATGTCCGCGTACAGTATGCTCAATTCCGCCAGCGACAGCCCGCCATCCTTGTTGGTGTCCACCAGGGGAAACAGGATGTTCAGGAGTGTTGCCGGATCGCTGGGCAGGGCGCAGGTGCCTGCCTGCGCTGTCATGCCAAAAAACACCGCAAGCACCAGGACCATGACAGCAGTCATCCGCGCGCGTGTTGACTTCATGGCGTTATATACCCTCTCTGAATGGGACAACTTCCGTTGTCCAAGTAATCCCCATACTTCGCACAAAACCATGGCAACCCGTCATCGCCTTGGGCGGGTTGTGACAAAGTTGCGACTTATTTGTATAGTGTCACGCAATGAACTTAGCACACCTTGGCCATTCTGTCAAGGAAATTCTCTGTTTCAAAAACTCGAAAATCCCGCATATCCCTTGCCGAAACCTCGGGGGCATTCCCCTTTGGTCTGGGTCTCTTCGTTCACACCCGCCGGAAATCCTTGTCCATTCGACACTTGGAGACTCCGACCGTTATGATGACACGGATGAACCGTCCGGGCTGTCCAAAAGACATTATGGGCTCGCCTTTGAAAAAATGAGGAATACTTGCCGTGAATATCGGTCTCTCCGCGCGGTCTGCCGCGCATGCTGCAACGCTCGCGCTTGTTGTCGCCGCGCTTCTTCCCGTCGGCACGGCCAAGGCTGATCCGCTCTTTTCAGGCGGAAAGAAGGACGCCAGGTCGGTGACCACCGACGCCTACGAAATGGACGTACAGAAGAACGGGGGCATCCGAATACGGGATGTGAACGGCGAAACCATCTTCGAGAATGTCATGCCCACCGTGACCCTGGAGGGCGAAGACACAGCGCACGCGCTCAAGGTTGTCGCCACCCAGACGGAACGCTTCCAGGCGCATGACCGGCTGGGTGACGGCCAGGGCATGACCTACTCCTCCAAAGATTGCGAATGGTTTCTCGCCACTTATCCGGGCAAGCCGTACATTTCGGCCCACGTGACCTACCACAACAAGGGAAAGAAGCCCGTGCGGGTGAGCCGGTTGTCGCCATGGTCCATTGGCACCGCCAATTCAGGCCGTCTGGTGCTGGGCACGCAGACCGCCGAAACGCGGTTGCTGGACAATGGCACGCTGTTCCGCTCATTCAACGACTATGCCGACGCGCACAAAGGCAAAACCACCGCACAGTGGAATCTGGCCGCCTACAATCCCGTGTCCGGCAAGTCTCTGGTCGCGGGCTTTCTCAGCTACCGCGCGGCACACGGCCAAATCATGATCGAACGCTCCGAAAAGGCCGCGGCGGACTGTTTCGACCGGTTCTCGGCGGACTGCGTCTACGATCCCCCCGTTGAAGTTCCCGCCGGCGGCACGCTGGAGTCGGAGGTGCTGTATCTGGCCGTGACAGAGAGCAACGCGCTCGTGGGGCTGGAGCGCTACGGCAAGGCCGTGGCCATGGTCAACCGCATCAATCACAAACCCGCATTCATCCCCCATGGATGGGACTCCTGGAACACCAAATACCACAGCGACATCAATGAGACCATCGCCCTGGAGAATCTCAACTTCGTGGACCGCAAGCTCAAGCGCTACGGTTGGACCCACTTTGCCCTTGACGACGGCTGGCAGCAGGGCATCGGCGACTGGGAAGCCAACCTCGAACGGTTCCCGAAAGGCATGAAGGCCTTCGCCGACGAGGTGCACCGGCGCGGCATGACGTCCAGTCTCTGGCTCAACCCCTTTGCCGTGGACAAGAATTCGGCACTGGCCAGGGAACATCCGGAATGGATGCTCAACCCCAAGCCGGGGCTGGGACGCATGATCGTCGGCGACAAGTTCATCCCCGACGTGACCCGGCCCGAAGTCTATGCCTGGGTGCGCGACCTCGCGCGCAAGATCACGCAGGACTGGGGCTACGACGGGATTGTCGAGGCGGATTTTGTGTATTTCCTGCTGCTGGCCGAAGGCCACGCCCAGCCGGGCCTGACCAATCTGGAGGTGCTGGAGCGCGGCATGGCCGCGCTGCGCGAGGGCATGGGCCCGGACAGGGTGCTCACCACCATGACGCCCCAGCCGGTCAACGCGCTGGTCGCAGAGTGCATCCGCACCGGCTTTGACAACCGGCCCATCTGGAAGACTCCCAACCTCAAGGACCCCTGGGGCGGCGTGGACGCGCTCACAAACACCATCCGTCGCTTCTACGCGTTCCCCTGCCAGTACCGGCCCGATCCGGACTGCGCCTATTTCGGCCATGAAGACACCTACGCGCGCTGGGGCGTGAAGGACAAGTTCCCGGCCATCACCCGTGACCAAAGCATCGCATGGCTCACCGGCGCGGCGCTCTGCGGCGGGGCGGTCAAGATCGGCGACGCCTTCGCCGATCTCAAGCCCGACGAGGTCGACATCCTGCGGCGCATTCTGCCCGTGCCGCCGCGGCCCGCGCGGCCGCTCGATATCTTCGATGAGAAGTCGCCCCGCATCTGGTCGCTGCCGCTCGACACGCCCGCCGGCCCGTGGCTCTTCGTGGGGCTGTTCAACTGGGAAACCGACGCGCCTGTCGACATCCCCCTCAGCGCCGGCCTGCTCAGCCTTGACCCCAAAGCCTACTACACGGTCTTCGACTTCTGGGCGGGCCGCTATCAGGGCACCTTCCACGGCGAACTCGCCGTGCATGTCAATCCCGGTTCCGTGCGCTTCTTCGGCCTGCGGCTCGCGGAAGACAAGCCCATGTTCGTCGCGTCGGACAATCACCTGCTGCAGGGCGCATTGGATCAGCACAACATCGCCTGGGACAACGCTGCCGCCGCCCTCTCCGGCGAATTCACCGCCATCGCCGACACGCCCTACACACTGTGGTTTGCGGCACCCGAGAAATTCACACTGATCGGGGCCGAGGTGAGTTGCGGCACTGTGGAAACCACCCGCGACGGCCGCGCCATCACGTTGAAATTCAACAGCGGCACCGGCGGCCCGGCGAAATGGGCGCTGAAGTTCAAGTAAGAGGAAGACAATTATGTCTCTCGTTTTCTCTCATTTTTTCTCGTTCCCAAGTTGTACTTGGGGACGTCCCTGTTCGCGAAGTTAGACTTCGCATTCCAAGAACAGGGAAAGAACGAAGTGCAACTTCAAAGACACGTGTGTTCCCAAGTACAACTTGGGAACAAGAAGGAAGAAAGGACTGTAGATGCTGGCCCCTATAATCACCGTTATCCTGGGCTGCCTTGCCGCCACCCCCACGATCCACCAAGTGCCGGGTCAGGCGGAAGTGGGCACCGTCGAGATTCACGGCGTGGCAGCAGGCGCGTTCAATGCCCCGTATTGGGAGCAGAACACGCTCAATCTGGTGCCTGACTTGCGCGACCCGCTGCTTGCGCCGCGCCAGTCAGGTGTGTTCCGAAACATCTACGCGCCGTCGGCAGTGCAGACGGCAACGGGTTGGCGGCTGTTCTACGGCGCCTGGGACGGCGTGCCGACGGGCAACGACCGCATTTACTGCGCAGACACAACTGACTTCATCGACTTCGGCGCGCGGCGCACGGTCATCGAGCACGGTGAGTTCGTGCACACCTGCAATGTGAACGCGCTGGGCAAGCCGGACGGCGGGTATGAATTGGTGCTGACGGCCTATCCCGATGCCAAGGGCGACAATAAACCTGCATACTTTTCCAGCCCCGACGGCGAGCTGTGGAACGGCGTGCCCGCGCCCTGCCCGGCCAAACAGTCGGACATCGTGCGCGTCGAGGGCTATGACAAGTACGACGACGCCGACATCAACGGCGTGAACGTCCTCCTGCGCGAGGGCGACGCGGTGCATATGTACTTCAACAATTACAAAGACTTCGGCCGCGTCTACCGCGCGACCGGCACCGACGGCAACACCTACCAGTTCGAAGGCCCGGTGCTGGCGTGCCCCTATGCAGTCAACGATGTCAAAAAGTTCGGCACGCCCGACGGACCGCGCTATCTCATGGGCCTGCACATGAACTGCGAGGGCCTCTGGTATGCGCTTTCGCGCGACGGCATGAAGTTCGACAAGGAGCAGCCCCTGCTGACGCACACCGGACCGCAGGACAAGTACATCGTTGCGCTGGGCTGGGTCGTGCGGGACAACCGCCTGCTCGGCGTGCTCTACGGCGCCGGGGCCGTGCCCGAACTCAACCGAAACCGCATCTTCGCGCGATGGCTGCAAAAGCGCGTCGTGTTCACTTCGAACGACGGCACCCACATCGAGCCCGAATCGGCGCTCGGCCCGGACCGGCAAATTCTTCGCATCCCCGAGGGCATGGAGCGAAAAGGCACTTTGCAGGTCTTCGCTGAAGACGGCAAAACGCCCATCGGCGAGCCCATCCCCGGCACGCTCAACCCCGGCACAGTGCATGAGCTAAAACCAGACTGATACTGGGAGCGCCGGCGTCCCGCCGGCTGGTCTTTCGCGCGGAATATGCCGGCGGGACGCTGGCGCTCCCAGTGGGCGGCATGCAGAACAGGTAAGGAGTCTCGAGGAATGCTCATTCGCATCTATTGGGTTTGTCTAGTGATACTTGCCGTCTCGTCCATGTCGTTTGCGGCCGACCCTCTCCCCGACCGTTGGTGGCCGGAATTCCCGTTGCCCTCCAAGGTGCTGGTCAGCGAGCCGCTCAACGGCTTGGACGCGGATGAGGGAACGACTTTGCAGACGCTTTGCGGACTGACGGCATACACGGTGCGACAGCAGGACGGCGGGGAGATGCTATGGTCGGGGACGAGCGACATTCCGTCGTATGAGGAATGGCTGGACCGTTTCACAGAACACACCGGAGCATCCGTGGACCGCACCCCGCAGAAACTGTGGAATCTGGTGGACCACTACCGTGGCCTGGGGGTGTTGAAAGGATACATCCTCTATCACGCGGACGATGCGAAGCGGCCGCTGTACGAGGGCAAGCCGGGCGACTGGTCCGCAAACGTTGCCACGGCATTGTGCGCGCCGCTGGGCGGCGTGGCGGTGGAGGAGCGTTTCGAGGATACAGCCAAATCGCACGGTCTGAAACTTCTGGCAGATGTGCGTGGCAAGGATGAAGCCTGGCTCTGGAAGGAATACGGCGACAAACTGTCCCACGGCCAGCTCGGGCGGCAAGACTCCAAGAACGCCGTCATGCGCGACGCGATTGTGGCGATGGGCGTGCCGATGGTGTCGGCGCCGGGTTCACTGTATGGGGAGGCGCTGCAAGCCATGCAACCCGGGTCTCCCATACTCGGCTGGGGACTCGGCATGGAGGACGAGCAAACCGGCCCCTCGAGCCGCTGGGGACTGATTCAGACCGCCACCAACTGGTGCGTCAACCTGGCGCCCTGTTCCGCGGGCAAGACCGGGCTCGACTATCCCTTCAAGCCATTTGCGGCAGCCCCCTCCGCCACGGAAAAGGATGATCTCAACACGCGGTATGTCTCGTTCGTCATGACCGACGGGGACAATGTGCAGTGGCTCATGATGAACTTCTGCAAAGGCCATGAGGCACAGCAGTACTGGGCAAATCCCGCGCGCGGCAAGATCGCCCTCGGCTGGACCGTGTGCGCGGCGGACCTGCTGCAACTCTGCCCCTACACGCTCGACTATCTCCGCGACACAGCCACGCCCAACGATGACTTTCTGCTTTACGGCGGCGGTTATTATTACCCCGACTGGTTTGGAAAGGACCGCGGCATCCCGGACCTGCTCGCACAGCACGCCCGCCGCCTGAACAAGTACATGGAGAAATGCGGCATCCATTCGTTTGCCATCAACGCCCAGAAATGGGACGGCCCCGAGGCAATGGCGGCGTATGAGACCTACGCGCGCGAGATGCCGGCGCTCAACGCCCTCTTCACCGTACAATACGCCCCCTACACAGCAGGCGGCGGCGCCGTCAAGTGGATTCCGCGGCAAGACGGCGGTCGCGTGCCCGTGATTTCCGCACGCAACGCCATCTGGGCGGGCCGCGGAAAAGACCCGCGCGAGGGCACGCCCCGACGCGTGGCCGCCATGCTCAACGAATGGGCTGCAAAGCCCATTCAATCACCCGAAGACCGGTTCGCCTGGGTGATTGTGCATTGCTGGTCGTGGTTCAAGGATGCGCCCGCCGATGCTCCGGCCTCCGCCGAGGAGGTTGACCAGACCACTCCCCCCGCCGAAGCCGCCCGCGGCTATCTGCCCGCCGCATGGTGCGCCGCCCGGCTTGCGCCCAACATCCGCGTGGTCGCACCGAGTGCGCTCTCGGGAAAGCTTGCGGGCGGTTCATGACCCACGGGCAATTCATTGTTACCCCGGCATGCGCTCCACGCGGCGGAAATACTCGTCTCTGCACATGCGCTCGATGCCAAGCAGGTTGGCGAATGCCGCATTGAAGTCATTCTGGGCCACCGTGAAAAGGCCGTGACCGTAGACGATGACGCCGCGCCGGCCCTCCATGGCGGGGGGAAGCGTGTTGCACAACCCCGTCGGTCCCGCACCGACTTCGCCGGGAACAATGGGAATGTCCTGGATGAACCGGGGCTCTTTGCATTTGACATGGCACTGCCCGCGCGTCGGGCAGGGCTCCTTCTCGCAATCCATCGATAGTATCACCGAGAACTTGGGGTGGCCGTGGAGTATTGCTTTCATGCCCGTCCGCAGGATGATCTCGCGGTGCGCGATGAATTCGCTCGACGCCGTCACAGCCGCACAGCTTGAACCGTCCAGCGGGCAGGGGTCGATGCAGCCCTCAAGTTCATCCAGGGACGACCCCGTCTGGCTGATGTAAAGCGTGTCCCCGTGCCGGTACGAAATATTGCCGAAAAACGAGTCCACCAGGTGGTACTCGACGGTCTTGCGGCCCGCCTCGCAGAGCGCCCGATAAACGGCCTCTTCACCGGAAAACGGTGCCGTCATCAAATGCGGCGGCGTGTCCGGCACTTCATCCAGGTGCCGCCGTGCCACGTCCATCACCCGGCGCTGTTCGGTCGAAACGCCCCCGTTGCGAGTGTCATGAAGATAATCGGAGAAGAACTTCACGTAGCATGCAAAGCACAGCGAACTGAAGAAGATGAACGCCTGTTCGGGACTGACCGTGCCCCAGGTGACCACACCGCGGCCGGGAACAATGACCGTCTTCCGGCTCTTCAGCGCGTCGATGATAAGCGGGGCCTCGAACCGGGGCACGACGGGCAGGTCATGCATGAATGTCCGCGTCTCGCAATCGCTCGGATAGATGGCCGCGGCGTCCCGTGACAGAAACTCTATGATCGAACGGTACGGCTCCGCGGGACGCGCGAACATAAGCGAGTTGATGTTCAGCCCCTTGAACAGCTTCTCCAGTTCCGGGCATGCCTCGTCTTCGCGGCTCCAGACCAAATCGGCGTCCAGACCCCCGATAACCGCCTCGTCCGGCCTGACAAGCCCGGCCTGCGCCATCTTGCGCGCATATTTGTCGATGAGCTTCTTCATTTCATGGCAACCCCGGCCAGTCGAGGCCCAGTTGCTCCGCTTTTTCCTTGGTGGGGATGCCTTCTTCGTCCAGACCGCGCGCACGATAGTAATTGGCGCGGGCTTCAAGAAAATCCGCGCGGCTGAGGGGTTCTATGTCGATGGCGTTGCCGCTGCTGCCTGCCTCCTCGAAAAAGCGGGGCGGCAGGTCATCGTCGGCGCTGCTGAAACCGTTCAATGCATTCATTATCCGCTCGTCATAGCAGATGCGTTCGCCGGCGGCCAGCAGGTCCTGGGCCGTGGTCTCCACACCCGTCACCGCCGCGTAGGCCTTGCCGTATTCTTCGAGGGAACTGGCGAAGAACACAAACTTGCAGGCGGTCAATGAATCGACCACGGCGTTCAGGTCCTCGGCGATCTTGATGATTCGCGCCTTGCCGGCAAAAGAGAACCGGTCGGTGGCCACGGGCTTGCGGAGTATCTCGTGGCTGATGGGGTAGGCGCGGAGATGGCACCCGCCGCGCGTGGAGGTGGCGTAGGCCAGCGCCATTCCATAGGCCCCGCGCGGGTCGTAGGCGGCCAGTTCCTGTTTCTTCACGGACATGGAGCGTTCGGCACAGCCCCGCGCCGCGGCGTAACGGTAGGAGCCCTGGCCCAGTTCGACGCCAATACCCCGCCCGCGCCCGATCATGTCGAGCAGTGAGAGAACCCCGTCGCCGTCCAGAACTTCACCCGTAATTTCGGCGTAACACCCCAGCGTTGCCGCGGCGGATATCGTGTCCATGCCCAACTCGTTGCAGAGGGCATTTGCGCGAACCACCGTTTCGATGTCGTTGTTGCCGATCAGTGCGCTGAAGTGCGACATTGTTTCGAATTCGGGCAGGTGCGTCCCGTCCGGCGCGACCTTCTTGCAGCGTATATGGCAGCCTTGGCAGCCCGTGCGTTTCGGTGCGTATCTTGCCTTGTAGGCGGCCGCATTCATGGCGGGCGCCCCGGCAAACCACGTTTCCCGGAAATTCGCCGTGGGCATCATGCGGCGGCTGTTCATCAGGTCGTAAAGGGCACCCGTGCCGTATTGGGCGATTCCATGCTCGCCCAGAAGGATCGGACTCGATGCAATCAGTCGGAAGATGTCCTCGCGAACCTTCCTCAACGCCTCGGGATCGGCCACTCTCGCCGCACCCGACCCGGAAACAGCCACATACTTCAGGTTCTTGGCGGCGCACACAAGACCGAGCCCGTTCCTTCCGGCCGTATAGGAGCCGTCGACCATGATGTTCGAGAACAGCACGCCGTTCTCCGCGGCCTGACCGGTCAAAGCCACCGCCCCTTTGGCTTTCAGCCGTTCGAACATCGATGTGGCGGTCATCCCGACACAGACCGTGGCATCGCAAAACGCGACGGCGTCATCCGCTATTTCAATGCCCACCGGCCGCTCGCTCCGGCCTGTTATGACGATTCCGTCGAAACCCGCACCCTTCATTTGGGTTCCCAGTTTGCCACCCACGGAGGCGTCCCCGATAGTGCCCGTCAAGGGCGACCGGGACATGATGCACATGCGTCCCGAGGTGGGTGACGCCGTGCCGACGAGCGGTCCGGTCATGAACAGGAGCGGCATTTTCGGTTCGCGCCAATCACATGTCGCAAAGGGACGCAGAAAGGCCCCGGCCAGGCCTTTGCCGCCTATGCGTTCATGGTAAAGCGCCGCGTCGGGGCGCACGGTCTCGCAAACGCGCTCTGTCAGGTCTATGTGAAGTATTTTGCCGGTCCAGCCGTGCATGCGTGTTGTCCTTGGAATAGAATGGGACGGCCTCTTCATTGTCAGATTGGTGCCATGCCGCTGTTTCGGCGGGACTTGGCACAACATGGCATTATAGTTGCAGCGATGAAGGCCGGACAATCGGTCATCGTTTCCCACAGGAGGCATGATCGCTCATCTAATGGCTGCCGCGGAAACGCCTCTGAACTCAGAGAGGTATGGCATGCCGACCGCTTTGTTCTCCGCAATCGACGCCTGAATCTTGTCCTGGGGCACCCCCAGCGCTTTGAGGATTCCCCGGGCCATAAGCCAGTCCCCGCTGGCGTTCATATGCACACCGTCGCTGGTGATCACGTTTCCTTGCGCGTCGGCGGGTTTGCGGGCGAGCGCCTGAACGAACAGCCCATGCAAATCTGCCAGCAGGCAGTTCTTTTCGGTGGCGATCTGTTTGACGGTGTCGCAGTACATTAACAGGCGCTTGTTGCCTTCCGACGTCGCATCTTCCTCAATGAGCGTGGGGGTGCAGAGGAGCACACGGATGCCCGCAGCCTGGGCGGCCTCGACCATTTTGGTGACATTCGCCCGGTAATGCTGAAGCACCTCGTCGCTGTGGGGCTCTTTGACCCGGTGCCACACATCGTTGATTCCGATATCGATGGTGACCAGCGCCGGCTTCTTCTGAATCACGTCCTTGTCAAACCGGGCAATCAGGTCCTCGGCTTTTTGTCCGCCGATCCCGGCGTTGATGATGGCGGGGATTTTCAGGTCCGGGTACTGCCCGGCGAACACCGCGTCCATGTCCCGCAGATAGCCGCCTTGGGCCGTGATGGAATCGCCGATGGCGACGATCTGTCCGCCGGTCGGGATCTTCATGTCTTCCGATTCCATGACCTGTATGGCCGTCGGGTCCACCATCCTCTCGTGAAGCGGCACGCGCCAGACCACTTTCTTGTCGCGCGTGACTTCGAAGAAGGCCGGACTGTCTGTGCGCCGCTGGTGCATGAACCAGTTGTTGACCACGGTGTTGCCGTTGGCCAGCCTTTGCAGATTGCAGATCCAATAGAGTTTGAGATCCGGCAGGTCCTCCTGCGTGAGTTGCCAGACCGTCTTGTCCTGCGCATCGACCTCGATGACACCGCCGCGGTAGCCGATCAGCGTGTTTCCGTCGTTCAGGCGCACGGCGCCAAAAGCCACATCGGGAACCTTGATTTCACGCAGAACGGTTCCATCGGCGTCATACTCCCGGACAGCCTTGTCGTCCAGATGGCCCACCAGGTAATGGCCGTTGACGAGCTTGCGGGCAAGGCGCATGACACCGTGGCCATCCGTGCCGGATTTGACCGGGATGGCCTTGACAATCGCGCCCGCGGCATCCACTTCGATCAGCCGTTTGGCGGTGCATTCGGCCACCAGCGTGTTGCCGTCGGCCAGCCGCTGGCAACTCCACACCTCACTCGTGGTCTTGTACTCCCAGACGACCTTCTTGTCCGGCGTGACTTCACGCGCGCCGCGGTTGGCCTCCTTCCCCTCCCCCGCGGCGTCGGTAAAGCTCATCAGCACGTTGCCATTGGGCAACAGCCACGCGTCGGCGCACTGCATGGCGGGGTACTCCCAGGCAATCTCCCCGACGGCGGAGACTTTGAAGACCCGCTGCGCGCCAATGTCACTGCACAGATAATCGTGCCTGACTCCCTGCGCCCATGTCGGTGCCACCGCAAGAAAGATCAGAAGGAAGACACAGGAGACCGCTTTTTCCAAGAACTTGGCGAGGGAAATCATAATTGCACCTTTTACGCTGGGTCTGTCTTTTGTCACAACCGCATGAACTGCCATGGGATTTTGCAGGATTCTTCACGTGCCCTTCAAACATGCCTTGGAAGCGGCCCCGGATTCGGCCGGCTGTCCTGCCTGGGCAAATCCTGACGAAGCAATACTGAAGTCATGCGCCGCGATGCCCTATCTGCGGAATTTGGGGAGTGTGATATGATGATTTCAATGAGCAAAGCACCGAAGACGGCGCCGTAACACTGCCGCACGGCCCAAGGTCGCACCGGGAAACAGATGCTCCTGCTCAGAGAAAGGTTATGCAATGACAGCAATACCGAGCGATAAGGCAGGAGAGAATCTGTCCGATCTGATCGGACAGATCTCCCTTTCGCACGAGCCTGTCGAGATACATGCGGCGGCTGGAACCGCCGTGCTCGTTGCCGAAGACGACTGGCGCTCCATTCAAGAGACGCTCTACCTCGTATCTGTGCCCGGAATGCGTGAATCCATCCGCGAAGGGATGGCGACCCCGGCTGAAGAATGCTCCGAGGAGCCGGGCTGGTGAATTGGCGGCTTGTTTTCACCAAGCAGACCCAAAAGAACGCCCACAGGCTTGCTTCAGCCGGGCTGAAGACCAATGCGCAAAGGCTCCTTGACGTGCTCGCCGAGAACCCGTTCCAATCGCCGCCCCCTTTCGGGCGGCTTGTTGGCGACCTTTCAGGTGCCTATTCACGGCGAATCAACATTCAGCACCGTTTGGTCTATCAGGTGCTTGAGGAATCACATACGGTCAAGATTCTCAGGATGTGGACGCATTACGAGTAGTCTATGTCGTCGCGATACGCCCTCGCATCCCCCACCGTCAATGCGGTATGCTGAATGCCACGCACGCGGAAATGCGTCCCGCGGAAAGACTTCATGAAAGAAACACGACTAGACAGCCCTATTGCCCCCTATGGTTTCCTGGTTTCAACCGAAGCATGGCACCGGTTGGACTTGGACAATCTTGACCAGGCAGCGTCCCAGGACGCGTCCCCGCCGCGCGTCCGCGTGGCCCGCACCATCGCCGCGCGAATGAATGCCGCGCGGGACGTGTCCGCGCCGAAGGCGCCGTATGCGCGGGCGGGTGAAATCCTGACGATGGGCCTCATCACGCGGGTGCTGCGCCATATCGCGGTCCGCTACTGCTGCATCGCCCACCCGGGAGTCATTGATGACGGGCTCGACCATGCGCGCCACCTCTGCGGCGACATTGCCGTGGACGCCACGCTGCCCGAATTCACCGCACAGTTTGCCCCTGAACC
The DNA here is from genome assembly GCA_903922535.1 of Candidatus Hydrogenedentota bacterium. Next base: position 5,530 of record CAIXUF010001305.1, on the reverse strand, counting down.
GGTGCGGGCGGCCGACATTACGCCAAAACGCTGGCTGACCGACGTGAGTGACGGCCTGCCAAATCGGCACATAGCCGTCATTGAGACGCTGTTGCTCGAGGTCTCGACAGAGAACCCGGCACTGACGCCTTACCATGAACTGCATGATCCCGCGCCGCTGCGCGCCGTGGCGCCGTATGACCCCTATTTGGGCGCACTGGAAGCGTGGTTCGCCTCACAGCCGCCCGTTGCCGAAACGGGAACTGTGCTGCTGGAGACACTGCGGGCACCCGCCAAGGCAAGTCCAACCTCACTGGACGGCCAGTTGGAGTTCATCCTGCGCGAATGGCGCGCGTTCATTCCCGAGGAGCTGTTTGAGGAGCTGCTGATTGCCCGGGGTGTGCTGCGCGAGGAGACGGCCATGCGCGGGTTCGGCCCCGGCCCGGCACTCCCGCTGTCCTTTGCCGACCATGACGCCTACAGCGAGCCCGAGGGATTCACACCGGACAAGGACTGGATGCCCAACGTGGTGCTGATCGCCAAATCGGCCTACGTGTGGCTGCACCAGCTTTCCATCAAGCACGGACGTCCCATCGAGCGGCTGGACCAGATTCCCGACGTGGAACTGGACCAGCTCGCCCATTGGGGGTTCAACGCGCTGTGGCTCATCGGCCTGTGGGAGCGGTCCTGCGCCTCGCGCGAGATCAAACGCCGCATGGGCAATTCAGAGGCGGAGGCTTCGGCCTATTCGCTGTACGACTACGATATTGCCGCCGATCTCGGCGGCGAGACGGGCTACCACGACCTGGCCGAGCGGGCCTGGCGGCGCGGTATACGGCTGGCCAGCGACATGGTGCCCAACCACATGGGACTCCATTCGCGCTGGGTGGTCGAGCACCCCGACTGGTTCATGCAACTGTCCGATCCGCCCTTCCCGGGCTACTCCTTCAACGGCCCCGATCTGTCGCCCGACCCGCGCGTGGGGCTGTTCATCGAGGACGGCTACTGGAACCACTCCGACGCCGCCGTGGTGTTCAAGCGCCTGGACCGGTGGACCGGCGAGGTGCGCTTTATCTACCACGGCAACGACGGCACGAACATGCCCTGGAACGACACGGCCCAGCTCAACTTCATGCTGCCCGCTGTGCGCGAGGCGGTCATCCAGACCATTTTGCACGTGGCGCGCAAATCGCCCATCATCCGTTTCGACGCGGCCATGACGCTCGCCAAAAAACACTACCAGCGGCTCTGGTTCCCCAAGCCCGGCGAGGGCGGCGCCATCCCGTCGCGCGCCGAGCGCGGCATGACGCGGGAGGAGTTTGACCGGGTCTTCCCCGAAGAGTTCTGGCGGCAGGTGGTGGACCGCATCGCCGCCGAAGCGCCCAACACACTACTGCTCGCCGAGGCCTTCTGGCTGATGGAAGGCTACTTCGTGCGCACGCTGGGCATGCACCGGGTCTACAACAGCGCCTTCATGAACATGCTCAAGATGGAGGACAACGCCAAGTACCGGCAGACCATCAAGAACGTGCTCGAATTCAGCCCGGAAGTGCTCCAGCGTTTCGTTAACTTCATGAACAACCCCGACGAGGACACGGCCGAGGCGCAGTTCGGCAGGGGCGACAAGTACTTCGGGGCCGCCGCGCTGCTGGCCACCATGCCGGGGCTGCCCATGTTCGGCCACGGCCAGATCGAGGGGTTCACCGAGAAGTACGGCATGGAATACCGCCGCGCCTACCGCAACGAGCTGCCCGACGCGGGCCTGATAGCGCGCCACGAGCGCGAGATCTTCCCGCTGGTGCGGCGCCGCCACGTGTTCAGCGGCGCGCGGCATTTCGCATTCTACGACTTCGTGAGTCCGGAGGGGTGGGTGGATGAGAACGTTTTCGCCTACTCAAACCGCGACGGCGGCGAACGGGGGCTCATCGTCTACAACAATGCCTACAGCACCACCCGGGGCGTGGTGCACACCTCCACCGCGATTAATGAGGGTTCCGTGGAGGACAAGCGCCTGCGCCGTCTTTCCCTGGCCAAAGCGCTCGACCTCGACCTGGATCCTGCGGCATACGTCATCTTCCAGGACGCCCGGACCGGCCTGGAGTACCTGCACCACGCGCCCACGCTGGCCGAACGGGGACTCCACGTCGAGTTGCACGGCTACGAATACCGCGCGCTGATTGACTGGCGCCAGGTCCGCGACGTTGACAATTCCTGGGGCAGGCTGCACGCGGAACTGGCCGGACGGGGCGTGCCCAGTGTGGACGAAGCCTGGCTCGAAATGAACCTTGCCGCACTGCTTGCCCCCTTCCGGGTACTCGTCGCCCCCGACACCTTTGCCCTGTTGTCCGGGGATGCCCTGGGCGGGGATGACTGGCAGATCGTGGAGAACCGCATCACCGCTTTTCTCGACGCCATCCAGGACAAGATTCTGCTGCCCGGCTGCCGCGCCGAGGTACTGCGCCGCGCCCGTGACGAGATCGACACGCTGCGCGAACTCCGCGAGCGCTTGGCCGTTTTGGATATCGAGCCCGGCGTACTTGCGGCTTTGCTGGAAGGCATGCCGGAGGAAGACTTCCCGCTGGAGTATTGGCGCGTTCCCTTTGCCGTTGCGCTGTTGCGTCCCATTGGTTTAATGGCCGCCCCCGGCCTGGAAAGCCTCGAGCAGCCCGGTCTCGAAGACGCCCCGGCCAATCCGGTCCCGGCAACGGCCCCAGCCGCGCCCGCGTTCGACGTGATCGCAACCAGTGCGGCCTGGATGCGCGAATGGTTCCTCACGCGGCAGATTGCCCGCTCCTTCGAGAAAATGAACCCCGACGCATGGCGCGCCGACATGGACGCGCGGCTGGTGCGGATTGCCGTCGCACACGACCGCGACGCCGCCGCGCTGGGCACGGAAATCTGGGCACCCCTGCTGAATCGGGTGTTTCAGGACGCCGACGTGCGGGCGTTTCTGATGGAAAACCGCTTCGGTGGGCACCGGTATGTCAACAAGGAACAGTTGGAGCGTCTGTGCGCTGTGTTGCCCCTTTCCCTTGCCGCGAACCGGCTGTCCCGCAAGTCATCCGCCGACCTTTCACCCCTGCTGGAACAGTGCCGTGACGATCTGCTCATTCTGGCCGACGCGGTTTCAGATGCCGGCTATGACCTTGACCAGGCAATTGACGCGCTGATATAGCGAAGCGGCCGGGCACGAAACCCGACCGCCATAATGGCCTTGCTCTGCGCCCGGAACCGTCAGGGGGACAGGGTGATGGGGGGGCTGGCCGAGGTTGCCGGAGCGCCCTCTTCCACCCGGATAACACCGCTGGAGTTGCAATAGTATCCCCGCGTCCCGTCGACCCCGAACCGTATCGGGTTCGAATTGACCGTGTAATCGATGTCCGTCCCGTCCAAGAAGAACATGTAACCGCCTCTTGGCCGGGTCCAGTCCCCGTTCAAGTAGGGCGGAATTGAATTGGTCAGTTCATCAAAGGTCCGCGCATAGTGCCCGTTTTGGGTGTTAAACGTGGTTTCTGACGACATGATTGCCCGAATGGTGCCCACCGCCGACGATTCGTTTGACCGTACCCGGGATCTGAGCAGGTTGGGCAGCGCGATGGCCAGGATTATTGAGATGATGGTCACAACAACCATCAGTTCAATGAGTGTAAACCCGCGCGTCCTGTTCATAGGCTCACCTCTTTGATCTGCCATCGCCACGGTTTCTGCGCGTACGCTGCCCTCAACTGCGGTTTATAACCGTCTGGGGCGAACTTGGACAATTCACCATATCTTCAATAGCATATTCCATGCCGACGTGCATAACCAATTGCCAATACTGTCTTTGTGAAGAATATGCCTTCCAAGAACGATAAAACAACTCCCTTCTAGAAACAATTATTGACTCTATATGACCAATTGGGGCGGGTTTCACCCTCCCCTTGCCCTCAACTACAGCTCCATGCCCGCTATCGCGTGTGCTACCATCGCAGACAATCATGGGACGGCAACCGTGCCCGTCTGCAAGAGGGAGAGTGACGGCAATGACAGCAACACTGGCCACCCACGTTGCTGTAATCGGCGCCGGTTCCGGTGGCCATGCCCCGGCGTTTCACGCGGCACACCTCATCATGGACGTGACCCCCATCGACGTGGAGGCCAACCCTGGAGGCACCTGCGTGCACCGGGGCTGTGTCCCCTAAAAGGTGCTTTTCCACATCGCCAAGTTTGTCAACGATGTCCGGAATGCGGCACACCCGACGAGTCCTTATGACAGGCCCAGTTCCCCGCGGATCTGGCCCACCCACTGCCGGACGCGGTCAGGCGTTTTGGACGGCTCATTCTCCTGGTCCAAAACCAGTCCGCAGAAACGGCCTTCCACAAGAGCTCCCGAGGTCTTGAAAACGTATCCGTCGCTGGGCCAGAAGCCCACCACTTTCCCGCAGCGCTGCACTACCTTCCGGTACAGTATGCCCAACCCGTCACAGAATTGCCGGGAGAACCCGTGGGAATCACCCAGGCCAAAAAGCGCCACCGGCTTCCCTTCCAGGTCAATCTCATCAAACTTCGGGAAGAAACTCTCCCAATCCTGCTGCAGTTGGCCGTCGTCCCAGGTGGAACCGCCGAGAACAAGGACTTCGGCCTTCGCTAAATCCTCGGGGGAGGCGCTGAAAATGTCCCTGACATACTCCACGTCTTCGCCCAATTGCTCGGCAATCATTGAAGCAACCTCCCCGGTGTTGCCCGTTGTGCTTCCGTAGAATATTCGCACGCTTCCCATGGCCATGATGCTCCTTTGCTGTCCACATCCTTGCAAACACCCGCCGGGACATTTTGCATCCCGGTGGTTCGGGTTTCAGGAACATGGGTTTGCCGCCAGGCTGGGCTGCCGCCAAGAAAAGCAAAAGGGACATGCGGGCTTACCCGGATATCTCACCAGTTCACGCCACGTATGCGCAAAACTGTGCCAACGACGCACTTGCAGCCAAGACCAACGGACACACCGTCATTGCGAGCAGAGCGAAGCAATGACGTGGTGAGACATGCAGGCTAAGGCGTGATCATGAACGTGCCGTCGCTCAGGTCCTCTATCGCGTTGTTGTCCCCGGAGATCAGGTGGATCTTGCAGGTGCTGGCCGGGGTCACCCAGGACGGAACCGTCCAGGAGAATTGTTCCGCCGAGGCCGCCGCCGCGCCCAGCCATAGCTTGTCCACACTGTCCACGTTCAGCAGGACCGCCACCGCGCCCGTCACATTCGTCTCGGTCCATGTCACCACACAGCTTTGGCCCACCGTCCATGTTTCCCCGCCGTTGGGCGAGGTGACCGCAAGCACAGGCAGATCGCCTGGCGCTGCGATAGTGAAGGTGCCGTCGCTGAGGTCCGCGAAGCGGTTCTCATCGCCGTAGATCAGGTGAATCCGGTAGGTACTGCCCGGCGTCAGTGTTGCCGGAACCGTCCAGGAAAATTGTCCCGTTGCGGCCGCGCCCAGCCATGCCGTGTCCGCGCTGTCCACGTTGAGCAGGACCGCGACTGCGCCCGTCAAGTCGGTCTGGTTCCAGGTGATGCTGTGG
>CAIXUF010001304.1 GCA_903922535.1 Candidatus Hydrogenedentota bacterium | reverse complement strand
ATGGACGATATGCGGTGCGACACGATGATGCTCGTGCGCCCAGCCGTGTAGCCGCGGAGTTCGCGCAGAATGAGCTCCTCCGTGCGCGTGTCCACGCTCGAAAGTGTGTCATCCAGCAGCAGGATCGCCGGGTCGCACACCAGGGCGCGCGCCAGCGCCAGCCGCTGTTTCTGGCCGCCCGAGAGGTTGACGCCCCGCTCACCGAGCAGCGCGTCCAGCCCCTGCGGCATTTCCTGCAGATCCGCCAGGAAACCGGCCACCCGCACCGCATTCAGTATCTCCCCGTCGGTCGCATCGGGGCGTCCGAGGCGGATGTTCTCGCGGATGCTTTCGGAAAAGATGAACACGTCCTGGGGCACGCAGCCAAGGGCACGCCGCAGCGTCCTTACGGGAAAGGTCTCCAGCGTTTGTCCGTCCACCTGGATGCGGCCGGACTGCGGCTCAAACTCCCGGCAAAGCAGGGAGAGCAGCGTGGACTTGCCGGATCCCGTCGGGCCAACGATGGCCAGCGTGGTGCCCGCAGGCACCTCGAAGGTTACGTCCTCCACCGCCCAGGGCCGCTGGTGCGCGGAGGACTGCGGCGGATCGGCGGTCGTCTCCTGCGGTGATGGGTGGCGAAACGACACGCCCTCAAACTGTATGCGTCCTGCTGTGATGCACGCCTTTGGAACGGTGCGTTGGTCGTCGCCGATTTCGGGGATTTCGCTCAGTATCGTGCTGATGCGGTTCATGCTCACCGCGCCGCGCTGGTACAGGGTCAGCACCCAGCCAAACTGAATGAGGGGCCAGGCGAGCATAATCATTGTGATAAGAAACGCGGTCAGGTCGCCCAGGGTAAGGCGATCCTCTATCACCAGTCTTCCGCCCTCCCAAATCACCAGAAGGACTGCCACGCCGACGAGAAGATCAATGAACGGCCACGCGAAGGAGGTGACCACCGCCAGCTTCATGTTCTCCCGCATGTATTCCGTGGTCTTCAGCCGGAAGCGCTCCGTCTCACGGTCCTCAATGCCGAATGCCTTGACCACCCGCGCGCCGGCAAGATTCTCCTGAACCCGCGTGGAGAGTTCGGCGTAGACCTCCTGGACAATCTTTGACTGGCGGTTCATGAAGCGGACGAAGAAATAGACCAGTATCGTCAGCGCGGGCAGGGGCAGCAGCGAGTAGAGGGTCAGGCCGACGCTCAGGTAGAACATCATTCCCAGCGTGAACGGAAGACGGATCATGTCCACCGTTCCCATGACGCCGGGCCCGACGAAATCGCGTATCTGGTTCATGTCACTGGTGGCCCGCGCCATCAGGTCGCCCGTGGGCATGCGCTGGAAGAAGGCGGCGGAGAGGCGCTGCAACTGCCGAAAATAGGCGTTGCGGAGGTCATACTCAAAATGGCGCGATGCGCCGATCATGAGTGTGCGCTGAAAGTACCGCGCCACACCCGCTGTCACGGAGGTGGCCAGCAGTATCCAAAAGAAGATCCACAACCGGTCCGTTCCGAGCGTTCCCGTGCTCAACCCCTGCACCGTGGCGCGGATGACGAGCGGCATCGCCAGGCTGATCACCACGAAGACGACCGCCAGCGCGGCTCCCGTCGCATACGCCCGCAGATAGCGGCGGTTAAAGCGCAGCAGGGTGAGAAAGGGCTTTCCGGGCGCCGCGGGCGGCCAGGATTCCTGCGGTGGTGCGTGGCGTGCTTCATGACCCATGGTGTGCCGCCAGCGCCCCTAAGCCTTGTGGCGCTGGGCGTCGAAAGCCCGCACCACGGCGATGAGGTCCTCGCCTTTGAACGGTTTCAACAGGTAGCCGTCCGCGCCGGAGTTGCGGAACTCAGCGGAGAAGGTGTCGATGGGTTTGGCCGTGATGATGTAGGCGCGGAAACCCGCAAGCCGCGGGTCTGTCTTGAGTCGGCGGCAGGTTTCCCAGCCGTCTATGCCGGGCATGGCGATGTCCATCAGCGCCATCCAGTAGCCGCCCGTTTCGGCCATTTCCAGGGCCTTTTCGCCGTTCTCGCACCAGACCGCCTCGAATCCCTCATTTTCCAGACAGCGCGAAATGAACTCGCCGATTTCCGGGTCGTCATCCACGCACAGCACCCTGTTGCCCAATTGATGTCCGGTGGGCAGATTGCGGTTCATGGCGGAGTGAAGGCCGCTGAGCAGGGTGCTCTTTCGGAAATGCCGTCGAATCCGGCCTGCAAGCCGCTCCTGATACCGCTCGTACAGCGCATCATCATTGGTCAGCAGCACGACCGGCGCCGTCAGGCCCGGCGCGTCCACGATCTCCTCCACCACCAGGTTTCCCAGGGGCCCCGCCTCGGTGTCCACCAAAATGCAGTCGGGATTGTGCTGTGCGGCAAGCCCGATGGCCGTGGTGGCGCTTGCGGCGTGGATGAGGTCCATGCCGTCCGCCAGCAGCAGGTTGCGCAGTTGCGTGGCGAGAGAGCGGTCCTGGGTGACCACCTCCACGAGCAGGTGTGTTTCCATCGGCGGCGCCAGTTGCATCTGTTCGCCGGGATCGCGCCCGGCGGTGCCGGAAAGCGACAGGCTGAACTGGAAGGTGGCCCCCTCCCCCAGCCTGCTGCTCACCATGATGCGGCTTCCGTGCAGGCGGACAATGTCCTGGGCGATTGCCAGGCCGATGCCCGTGCCGCCATATTTGCGGGTGGACGACGAGTCCACCTGGTAAAAGCGGGAGAACACCTTGTCGAGCGCCTCCTCCGGAATGCCGATTCCCGTGTCGGTGACGGAGATGTGCGCGGTGTTGTTGCGCACGTCAACCGTTATGGTGACGGAGCCGCCCGGTTCGTTGAACTTGACGGCGTTGGACAGCAGGTTGTTGAACACCTGGCCAAGCTTTCCCTTGTCCCCCTCCACCAGGATCGGGGGCTTGACGGGTTCGCCGCGCTCGTTCCTGGGCGTCACGATCAGGGCGATGCCCTTGCTGTCCGCCACGGGTTTCACGCTTTCCACGCTCATGCGGATGCAGTCAAGCAGATCAAAGCGCGTGAAGATCAATTCCTCGGCGCCGCGGTAGAGCCGTGAGAAATCAAGGAGGTTCTCGATAAGGGTGACCAGTTTCTCCACATTGCGCAGTGAGATGCCGAGGTAATTGCGCTGTTTTTCGGTCACGGGCCCCGCCTTGCCGTTGATGACCATGTCGGTGTACCCCATCACCGCCACCAGCGGCGTGCGCAGTTCGTGGGAAACGTTCGACAGCAGATTGGTCTTCATCTCGTCCAGCGACTTCAGTTCCTCGTTGACCGCGTGCAGCTTCTCACGCGCGCGGGTAACCTCCTCCAGCGACAGTTTCAGGTTGTCCAGGAGCTGCGCGTTGCGCAGCGCCGCGGCCAGGTGCGGCGCAAGCTGCTCAAGCGCCTCCGCGTCATGTTGCGAGAAGAACCCCGTCTGCTCCGCGCCCAGGTTCAGCGTTCCGATGATCCGCGCGCTGGCGTAAAGCGGCACGCACAGAATGCTCCGCACCCGCTCGGGAAACT
>CAIXUF010001303.1 GCA_903922535.1 Candidatus Hydrogenedentota bacterium | reverse complement strand
GGCCCAGCCGGGCACGCGCAGGCGCAGCGGGAATTTGCCGTCGGCGCGGACCAGGACTTCAATGGTGTCGCGGAAGGGATAGTCGGTGCGCACCTCGATATGGACCGGCTTGCCGTCCAGTTTCGTGTCCACCGCGCAGGGGGCCCATGCCACGGCGGCGAGGCCTTCGGCCGCGCCGTCGGCGGCGGGCGCTTTCATCCAGAGGTGGGCGGTGAACTTGGGCCAGCCCTGGCTGAAGTTGGCCGTGCAGCAGCCGTAGTTGGGCTCCAGACCGAAAAGGTTGGCGTCAGGGCCGTTGTTGGTGTAGACGCGGTCGACCGATAGGCGGCACAGCGCCTGGTTGGCCTGCTGCACGTACTGGTGCCTCCACATGCCCGCGTCGAAGGTGCCGGGCAGCGCGTTGAACGCGATGCGCTCCAGCCGGTCGCCAAAGGCGGGCTCGCCCAGCACGGACAGCAGCGTCTCCAGCGAGAACATGTACTCGACCACGGCGCAGCACTCGGTGCCCTGCGAGGGGCTGTTGCCCGCATAGTGCTCGTCGCCCGTGAGGATGCCGGTCACCTGGCCGTGATAGGTGTCGAGCGTCTTCATCATCATGTCCGGCGCGGCCTTGTCGCCCGGCTCGTGCGACTGGCGCCACCACACGCCCGGCGCCTTGATGCACATGGCGTTGTTGACGACATGCGTGTCGAGGATGCACTTGTCGGCCGCCATCTTCTCCTTGAACTTGAAGTTCTCGTAATGGCCGCGCCAGTCGAAGCCCTGTTCGTGGGCGCGCGCGGCGGCGTCCAGCAGCCAGGACTCGCCGGTCTGCTCATAAAGCCACTGGGCGACCAGCGCGAAGTCCATCCAGCGGTACTTGCCCCAGTCAAACAACGGCTTGCCGGCAAGCGTCTGGTCGATCTTCTTCGAGCAGCGCATCATGGCGGGGATCACCCGGCCGTCACCGACAGCCTCGAAATACTGGCGCAGCGCCTTGAGCATGATGAACTGCGGCCAGACGTCATAATCCTTGTAGCCCGCGCTCCGCACCGGGCCCAGCCAGCCGTCCTCCTGCTGGTGGGTCAGGATGTAGTCCATCCACCGCTGCACGGTCCCCTTCAGGTTCGGGTCGTCCAGCGTGTAGGCGAGCGGGACGACCCCGTCGAGCCAGTAGGGTGCGCGCTCCCAGCCTTCGGCCTTGCCGCCCATCCAGCCGCTGTCCTTGATGTCCGGCCAGAAGTCCTCCAAGTGTCCGGACAGTCCGTTCACCTGGATGTTCAGTTGCCGCTCGAGCCATCCCGCGCCCTGCACGCTGCCCAGCGGCAGCGGCACATAGGCCAGGGGGGCAAGGGCCGGGTTGGAATCATTCTTCATGGTTTCCTCCGCTCCGAAAGCCGGGACCGCCGCCAATGCCAGCAGTGTCAACCCAAGGCATATCTGGACTGTTGCGCGCATGGTTCATCTCCCTGAACGGCCAGTTGCGCGGCAACCCTCCGCCCGGCCCGAGAAGCCGGGCGGAGGGCCGTCACGATCCCGTTATGTTACCAGAAAAGCGCGCGAAATGCGTCTATTCGCATGGGCCTGCGGTATCAGGGAAATCGTTCAACCCTGACCTGGAACACAAATCCGCGAACAGGCACAAACCCAAGTGCAGGGCGACTTAAGCCGCCGCATACCTGCGAGAATATCGGCTCCTGAACCCGTTGCTGTATTATTCTCCCGCATTGGAATATGCACACAAGGAGACTTTCATGGCGATGACGCGGTTTGTTGCGGCAATGGCATTGTTGTTGGCCGGCACCGTATATGCGGACGACTTTCCCGGTCCGCTGGAGAATGGATACCAACTCCCCAACGGCTGGAAGATCACGCCCGTCGGCACGAGCGTTGAGACCCCGGACTATGTCCTCAACCTCCAGCCCTCGCCCGACGGCCGGGTCGTGGTGGGGGTGAGCGGCGGCTACAATGAGCACTGCCTGACGGTCCTGGGCGCCAAGAAGGGGGAATTGCTTCAGAAGGTGTACGTGCCCACGGCATGGTTCGGCCTGGCCTGGAACCCGGCCGGGGACCGGCTGTATGTGTCCGGCGGCAACAACAAGAAGGAGGGCGTCCGCGCGCCCGTCTATGTCTTCGAGTACAAGGACGGGGCGCTCTCCCAGAAACCTATAATGGAACTGAAAGAGACCGTCGAACCCGAACAGATCTACTGGTCGGGACTGGTGCAGCACCCACAAAAGAATGTCCTGTACGCCGCCAACCGTACCGCCAACAATATTGTGGTGTTTGATTTGGCCACCGGCGCTATCATGACGCGCATTGCGACCGGCGTGAATCCCTATGACCTCGTGCTGTCACGGGACGGCAGGACGCTGTATTGCTCCAACTGGGCCAGCGACAGTGTGAGCGTCATCGACACCGAAACAAACCAGGTCACCGACACCGTTGCCGTCGGCGACAATCCCAATGACATGGTCCTGGCCGGGGACGGGCGGCTCTTTGTCTGCTGCTCCAATGAGAACAAAGTCGTGGTCGTGGACACGAAACGGGGCCGCGCCGTGGAGTCGATCATCACGTCGATGGGCGAAAACGCGCCGGAGGGTTCCACGCCTGACGCCGTCGCGCTGGACCCGAAGGAAAAGACGCTGTACGTGGCCAACGCGGGCAACTGCAACGTCTGTGTGATCGATGTGGACGACCCCGGTGAGAGCCGGGTGCTGGGCTTCGTGCCCAGCGGCTGGTACCCGACGGCGGTCGCGCTCGGAGACCACGGCAAGAAACTCTACATTGGCAATGCGCGCGGCAACGGTTCCTACGCCGATATACGGGGCCCCCACAGCCCGCTCCCGCCGGGCCACGAGGGCAACGGAACCGTGAAGACGCTCCTGCGCGGCAGCATCACCGTCGCGGACACGCCCGGAAAACGGGGCAAACTCCGGAAGCTCACGGAACAGTGCCTTGCGAACAGCCCTTACAGCGACGCGCTATTGTCCGAGGCGCGCGCCCCGAAACAGCCGTCTGTCATCCCGCCGAAGGTGGGCAAGGGCTCGCCCATTAAGCACGTCATCTACGTCATCCAGGAGAACCGCACCTTTGACCAGGTTTTCGGCGACATGGGCAAAGGGAACTGCGATCCGCGGTTGACCCTCTTCGGCCGCGAGGTCACGCCCAACCGCCACGCCATCGCGGACCAGTTCGTGCTGCTCGACAACCTGTACTGCGACGCCGAGGTCAGCCAGAACGGGCATGAGTGGTCCAACGCGGCCTACGCAACGGACTGGGTGGAGAAGCTTTGGCCGGTGAATTATGGCGGCAAGAGCGAGGCCCCGGACACCGAGGCCAGAATCCCCCATGCGGGCTATATCTGGGACCAGTGCAAGCGGGCGGAACTGACCTACCGCACCTACGGCGAATTTGCGGCCCGTGTCAGCACGGGTCATGCCATGGATTCGGACGTGCCCACCCTTCACGGCCATACGGCCCCGAACTACCTGGGCTGGGGCGCGCGGGACGTTGACAATGCCGCCGCGTTCATCCAGGAATTCGACGAATACGAAAAGAACTACGACAATCCTGACCCGGAGAAGCGCCTGCCCAATTTCATCATCATGAGTCTGCCGGAAGACCACACCCGCGGCACAAGCCCCGGCGCGCCCACGCCCCGGGCCGCCGTGGCCGGCAGCGACTGCGGCCTCGGCATGATTGTGGATCGCATCAGCCACAGCCGCTATTGGCCCGAACTGGCGCTGATGACGATAGAGGACGACGCCCAGGACGGCTCGGACCATGTGGACGCGCGCCGCACCGTGGGGCTTGTCGTCAGCCCGTACTGCCGGCGCGGCATTGTGGACAGCACCTTCTACACCACCAGCGCGCTGCTGCGTACCGCCGAATTGCTCCTGGGCCTGCCGCCCATGAGCCAGTTTGACGCGGCCGCCAACCCGATGTATGGCTCCTTCGCCGACGCGCCGGACCTCACGCCCTACACGCGCCTCCAGCCCACCATCGACCTTGAAGAGAAGAACATCGCCACGGCCTGCGGCGCGCGCGCGTCGATGGCAATGGATTTCTCCGGGCCGGACAGAACACCCATGTTCGACCTCAACGAGATAGTCTGGAAGTCCGTGAAGGGGGCCGATGCACAAATGCCCCTGCCTGTGCACCGGTTCCACCTGGCCGAGGCCGGGGTGGATGCCGACGGGTAAGAGAGTATGGGACAGGCGCGTCCGCCTGCCGAACCTGGGATTGACAGCCGGGGGCGGCTGTCCCACATATGCAGTCGATGGACGATATGGACGGCATGGACTCTATGGACAAAATGGACATGAAGGCGGAGTTTCCGAAAGATTAGCCCATCCCGTCCACCCTGTCCATATCGTCCATATCGTCCATATCGTCCATATCGTCCAT
>CAIXUF010001302.1 GCA_903922535.1 Candidatus Hydrogenedentota bacterium | reverse complement strand
CGCGCTGCAAAAAGACGAGATCCACCAGATGGGCGGGGAAATGGGCCATGGCCTCATCCAGAACGGTGGCGGCCAGCGCGATCCGTCCCCGTTGCGCCAAGGCCACGCCAAGCCGCAGGTATCCACCGCCCTCCGCGTCAGGCCGGGTGCGCATGCTTTCCTGAAAGGCGGCAATGGCCGGGTCGGCGGCGTGGTCGGCGATGGCGCGGGCCAGCTCGATCAGTGCCGCCGGGGCGGAATCAGGCGTCTCCCGGGCGGTGCCGGGGTCGGGCGAGATTCGGTACACGTTTAGCTGCCGTTCTCCGGGAAAGTCCCGCTTCTCCAAGCGCACGTTCCGGGGCGCGGCGGCGGACTCGAAGCGGCCCGCCTGGCCATGAATCGCATCGACCAGCACGGCCCAGCACGAGGGGCTTGTCCCCGGTTCGACGGCGGCGACGGCCTTCGCCAGAAAGGCCCCCATCTCGGCCATCGACTCCGGCTCGAACACGGCGGTGACAATGCGATCCGAAGACGGCAGGTTCAACTCGAAGACGGGCTTCCAGAAGACGCCCTGCACCAGGGTGATTGCCCGCGCGCCGTCGGCTGCCTCAATTACCTGCCCGGTCTGTTTCCAGGCTGTGCGCGTCTGCGGCGGCAGGGCGAGCGAAAGCTGCCACGCATAGACCGTCACCAGCACCCCCACGCACAGGGCGCGAAGGCGTCCCGGCAGCAGCGCCATGAGCCCGCCCAGCAGCAGATACAGCGCAAGCGAGGCATGGACAAGGTAGCGGGAAGCGTAGACGGGCTTCCATGCGAAGGACAAGACCACCAGCAGTGTCAGCGGGACCACCGCCCAAAGGACAAGATAGCCCGTGCGCGCATCAGGTGCCGAACGCCGTTTGAACTGCCGCAGCACGCCCCAAAGCAGCGCCGCGAAAAACACTGCGGCCATCAGAACATCGCCAAGTGGGTGCGCTGCCACGACAATCTGCCGCACAGTTTCGGGCGCGAAAAACCATGCGCTGCCGGACGGAAAATAGGACGAGGAAGACCAATGCACGGCATCGCCCGCAACGAGGTTGCATGCCACCAAACCGGGTTCGGGCAGGGTGTAATAGTCATGCAGTTCTTTGGGCTGCGGGGCGATTCCAGAGATCCACAGCGCCACAGGCACTAGGAGCAGCGTCTGCGCGGCCAGCCAAAGCAGCAGCGCGCGCCTGCGGACGTCCGGGGCAAACAACAACCACAACGCCTGAACCGGCCAAAGGAATACCGCGAAATAGTGGCTCCACACCAGCGCGGCGTTCGCCGCCAGGTTCAAGACCCACCACCGGCGGCGCCCGGTGCGCGCCGCCCGCAGCAGGGACAGCCCTGAAAGCGCGGCAAACAGCGCCACAAAGGCATACATGCGCGCCTCCTGCGCCTGGTAAAGATGCATCGGCGACAGCGCGGCGCACAGCGCCGCGGTCAGCCCGGCCGCGCGCGCCGTCCGGGGACTGCCGGGCCAGATTTCACGGGCAAGCAGCGCCAGCGGGATGAGCATGGCCGTTCCGGCCAGTGCGCTGAGCGTGCGCACCGCGACAATGCCGGTGCCGAACAGGCCCGACCAGAGCCAATAGAGCAGCGGCACCAGCGGCGCGCCGTAGGG
>CAIXUF010001301.1 GCA_903922535.1 Candidatus Hydrogenedentota bacterium | reverse complement strand
CGGCGAGGTGCGCATCGTGGTCGGCGCACGATCGGCCGTCTTCGCGCCGCTGCCGCGGCTCGGCATGATCATCGTCGACGAGGAGCACGACAACTCGTACAAGCAGGGCGAGTCGCCGCGCTACCACGGGCGCGACGTGGCCATCATGCGCGCCCGCGCGCTGCGCGCCGTGTGTGTGCTCGGCTCGGCCACCCCGTCCGTCGAGTCCTACCACAACTCTGAGACGGGCAAGTCGGTCCGGCTCGACCTGACGCACCGCGCCACGCGCGGCGTGCTGCCCGCCGTGCAGTTGGTGGACATGCGCCAGGAGGCCAGCGAGGTGAGCGGCCCCATCGTGCTCTCCCGCGCGCTGGAGGAGGCCGTCCACGCGCGCGTTGCGGCGAAGGAGCAGGTGATTCTCCTGCTCAACCGGCGCGGTTTCGCCCCGGTGGTGCTGTGCCCGCAGTGCGGCTGGATTGCGGGCTGCGAGAACTGCCAGGTCAGCATGACCTACCACAGCAGCGGCGGCGTGCTGAAGTGCCACTACTGCAACGCCGAGCGGGGACACCCCGGCAAATGCGACAAGTGCGGCTTCGCACCGCTGGTCTTCCTCGGCCTGGGCACGCAGAAGGGCGAGGACTACCTCATGCACACCTTCGCGGGCGCGCGGGTCGAGCGCATGGACGCCGACACGACCGCGGGTAAGGGCGGACACGCCAAGATCCTCGGCCGCTTCGCCAAGGGCGAGATAGACATCCTCATCGGCACGCAGATGCTCGCCAAGGGTCACGACTACCCCGGCGTCACGCTCGTCGGCGTCATCAACGCCGACAGCGGTCTGGCCCTGCCCGAGTTTCGCGCGGCCGAGCAGACCTTTCAACTGCTCACGCAGGTGGCGGGTCGTGCCGGGCGCGGCGACAAGCCCGGCGAGGTCTTCATCCAGACCTACCGTCCCAGGCACTACGCCATCGCCGCCGCCGCCACGCACGACTACCCCGCATTCTACGCGAAGGAGATTGAGCAGCGACGCCAGGCTGGCTACCCGCCCTTCCGCCGTATGGCCCATTTCCTCATCGAGTCCGAGGACGCCGAGTTGGCCGGACGCGAAAGTTTCCGCCTGCGCAACGGATTGCAGGCGCACCTGCGCGAAAACGGGCTGGAGAACGTCGAACTGGTCGGTCCCGCGCCCGCCGCCGTGCGCCGGGTCAACAAGCTTTACCGCTGGAACCTCGCCGCCTTCTCCCGCAGCAGCGCCCACATCAACGCAGTTGCCCGCGCCGCCCGCGACCGCTTCGCGCAGGAACATCCCGGCGACAAGGTCCGCCTCAAGATAGACTTGGACCCTCATGGAATGTATTGAGCTGGGAGCGCCCGTCATCCCCGCGAAAGCGCGAACATTCCTGCCGTCACTTTGGACCGGGACGGCGCGTTTCGCTTTGCTGCGGCCACCGAGATGCCGTCCAAACCCGACAACCCGAAGTTCAACGGATGCAGTAAAGGCACCCGTCGGCACCCATGATCAGCAGGGATAGGATTCCCGTGCCCTCGGCGTCGGCAATGACGGGCGGGCCGATGGTGCAGGGCAGGTCCACGCGCCATTTGAGGCGACCTTGGCCGTTTGCCTCACCGAAACAGCAGACCGATGTGCCGCCGGTGAAGACGGCTTCATCTTTTCCGTCACCGTCGATATCAGCGCTGGCCGCGCCCGCGAGGGGCAATGTCATGGGGTTGGGCATGCGCCATTTGACCGCGCCGGTGGCCGCGTCGTGGCAGCGGAGGCCGTCTTCATACTCGGCGCCCATCGCCTCGGTTTTGCCGTCCCCGTCAAAGTCGCCGAAGGCGAAGGTTTTTGCGCTCTTGTCCAGCGCGTCGGACCAGACCAGTGTGCCGTCGGCGCGCACGAGCCCGGTCATGGCCGTGCCGGCCATGAAGACGTCGGCGGGGCCGTCCGCCTTCAGAAAATGACCCGCCACCGGCTTGCCCCAATAGACCGGCTTGGCGGGCACATTTTCCCACGTGGCATCGCGGGCGATGATATCGGTGCCGGTCGTGCCTTTCAGGAGGTAGAAGATGCTGGGGTGGAACGATGCCGCATCGTCCAGCCCGTCGTCGTCGAAATCGGCGACGGCAAAGGGGATGCCGCCGACGCCGCGCTGGCTGATTTGCCGGTTGCGCCGCCAGCGTTGCGCACCGTCCTTGCCGGAAAGCAGCAGCGTTTCCTCGCTGTGCATCATCGAGCGGCGCACGGTCACCAGCACGTCGCGCGCGACGGCGTCGGTGAAATGGCCCGACTGCCAGAAGATGACGCCACCCGTGTTCCAGACGGGCGCGGTGCCGGGGATCTCGGGGAAATCGTGGTGCCAGACCTCGTGCGCGTCCAGGTCGGCGGCCACCAGGCGGCCGCATCCCGAGGGCGCGGCGGTGGCGTAGAGCATCTGGCGGCGTCCGTCGCCGGAAAGGTCCGCGACGGCGGGGCCATGGGTGTTGGGCCAGTTGTCGCCCTGGGCGCGCCCGTCGATTTCCCAAACAGGCAGCAGCGGCGCGGACAGGTCGGCAGTGGGCCGGTAGGCCAGGAGTTTTTCATTGTTGCCTTGGAGGACAATGCGTGGCGTATTGTCGGGCCCTTTGGCCACGATGGGTGTGGACGGAGTGAGTCCATGACGCTGTGAGCCGAGATAGGTGCCTTGACCGCCGACCACGGCTATTTCGCCGGAATGGCCGGGAGCAATGCTGGATTTGAGCAGCAGTTGTCCCTGCGGATCGATGGCGAGCGCCTGCAACGCGGGGGCCGTGGCGGAAAGTACCTTCTCAAAGCCCTGCGCCCCCCAGCGCACCAGGGACACCGTCACGGTACCCTTCGCGTCGGCGCTGCGCAGGGCCGCCCAGGTTGCCCCGTCGATCCTGCGGCACAGCGCCGTCTGTTGTGCCAGTGTGGCGCCGGAATTGACATTGGGTTTGAGCGGCGGGTCCCAGGTCTGCCAGCCCGCGTCTGCCTGTTCACAAAGCGTCACGGCCGTCCCGTCTTTGATGCGGCACACGCGGCTGGGCCCGAACTGCGGCACGCCCGCGCCGGACGTCGCCAGCGTCAGCAGTTCCGTCGTCTTGTCGCCGTCCACGTCGCACAGGCCCTGCAAATAGGCATCGGCCAGATCGGCCTTCACCGCGCCGGTCATGCCGTCATGCACGAGGATGTGCCAGCGGCTGTCCGCCGTGCCGTCCCAGAGGTTCTCCATCACCTCCAGCCTGCCGTCGCCGTCCACATCGGCGACGGGGTCGGGATTGACCCGCAGGATTTTCTGCGGATTGGAAATGTCCGGTTCGATGGGCTTGGACCAGAGCGTGGCAAGTTTGCCGTCGCGAAAGCCGAGCACGTCGATATGCTTGCAGAAGTCCGCCTCCACCACGAACTCGCTGCGTCCGTCGCCGTCGAGATCATAGGCACCGAAGAACCCGTAGCTGCGGCCCTCGGTGAATTTGCACCGGTCCTTGATGCGCCCGGTCTGCGCATCGAGCAGGACCAGCTCATACCACGGTAGAAAGGTGATTTCGACGCGGCCGTCGCCGTCAAAATCCCCCGCGAGCGGCAGCGCGATGAACAGCATGTTCAGCGGCTCCGTTTGCCAGACCTGTTCCCATTTGCCACGCTTCCAGGCGAAACATCGGCCCACGCAGGGCTGCCATTGGCCGTTCACCGTCGGTGTGGAAAAACCGCTCTCAAATTCAATCTTCTCGAGTCCGGGCTCATCGGGCAGCACGTCGGCATAGACGATGGACGTGGTTTTGGGCACGGGCTGCTCGCGCCCCTCAATCGTTCCGAGGGACGCAGAAAGGCCCCAACGCGTGGCGGAGGCTTCACTGGACAGGGGCGCCTTGTCATTGTCGGGACAGGGTATGGTCGCAGCACCCTCGCCCGGACTGACGGCGGCGAACGCGTCGAACACGCCGACAAACTGCGACCAGACCACTTTAGGCGCGGCCATCGTACCCTTGGCGGCGCTGTGGCCATCCAGGGTGTTGTTGCCACGGTGCGTGAGCCACTCCGCGTGATCGTTGGCGGGGGCGGCCAGGCAGGCTCCCGCGGCGAACAGGACGAGGATCTGTGTTCTTTTCATTCTTCCGCCTTATGAGATTCATTTTGCGGGACACAGGAAGTCGTTTCGGCGCGGGTATTATACGTTGACAAGGCGACCATTGCGCGGGAAAGACGGCCGGGGGCAGTTCCATTTGGCGGGAGTGTGATGTCACTTCCCGAAGCTTGCCTTTGCGCGTGGTTATGGCGTGTGTGCAAAGTCGCACTGTAAACGGGGAGGGGGCGCAAGAATCTTGCGCGCCCAACTTCCGTGATCAGCGGACAGAACAAAAGCGGGTGAAGCAACCCGCATTCTGCCGTTCCGCGACAGTGGTCACGGCAGATTCCGCTTCGCTTCACCCACTCATGATCCGGTTATGGTCAATCTCCTGTGCGTTTCTGCGGCGCGGCGCGGTTACTTCGTGCCGGCCTCTTGGGCCTTCAGCCTGCCCAAATCTTCCCGGAGCCTGGAAAGTTCCTTGGAAAGCGACTCGATGCGCTTGTTCAGTTCCTCATACGACGGAGCCGCACTCGCGGCATGCTTTTCGGAGGGGGCGTAGGCCGCATTCACGGACTGTCCGGAGGGCATGGCCTGGCGCGTCGCCATCACTGAAATTCCTGGATTGGAAACCGTCGTTTCCAATTCGGCGTCGTGTGCCGTCCGGGAGCTGGGGATTGCGGAGGTCGTGGCCACTCCCTTGTTCTGATCCCTATTCGACTTGTACGAAATGGGCTCAGCCGAGGTCCACGATCCGGCGCCGGGGGTGACCGCGGCGTCGACGGCCGGCTCTTCGTCAGCCAGGACGAGGGGCGTGGAACTGTGCATGAGCGTGGCGGCAGATGTCTGGCCAACGGCATAACCGGCGTTGGACAACAGAATAATCACGGCGGCCACGAAGGCAACCTGGGTTAACGTCTTCATTCTTTTCTTCCTTTCTTGCGGGCAGGAGTGCCATCCGGCGATTCACGCCGCCACTGCGTTTCCTGCCCTTTTCAGGAGCGCGCTCCCGGCCCGTTTCTGGGCGATCACTTTGGGGTCGTTGACGGGCCGAACAGGTCGCACGCACCTGCTGGGCCTTGATTCACTCTGTTTGCTGACAACGCGGGGAAATCGGGTCATATTCCCGCCAATTCAGTGGACAATACGGCAAGATTCTTGCCCATTTTGGGCAATGGGATACACAGGGCACACAAACGGAAACGCCCTGCCCGAAATGCGTGAAATGCGGATCAACCGTTGAGACACGCGGCGCTGACGTCACAACGCACGCTGCTGCATTTGAAGCGAAGTTCGGGTATTCACGGCCAAAGGCAGCAAAAAAAACACCGGACCCGTCTTCAGGCGGAACCTGGAGACGAGTCCGGTGATGATTATGGTCGTCACGATATGGATATTATACCGGACTGAACTTCGGCGCTAGATCCTGAAGTGTTGTTTGCCCTCACGGTGAAATAGTATAGCGCGGGACCTAATCCGTGCAGGCAGACCCAGCCGGTGTCCCGGCTGTCCGTGGTCACGCTTGGCTCACCATACAAGCCGATGCAATGCGCTGTTATCGTGTAATCACCCTGATTCCCATCTGTTGGCGGGTCCCAGGTCACATCTGCCCAGTATTTGAACATGCCACTGGGAGTGGTCGCTCTTACGTTTCTCGGCGGACCCGGCACAGGGGGGATTATGCGGACGGAAACGATTTGGTCGGGGATGTACCTGCTGACAGTAAAATTGATTTTCGTGCCTGTATCGACAGCCGCACCCGCCGCGGGAGCCTGGCTGAGCACCTTGTCGCCACTGGAAGTGCTGGATTGATATGTAACAGTGCCAACTGACAGTTGGGCGGTGCTTAGCGCCGCTCTAGCGCTCGCCTCACTCATGTTTACAAGGTTGGGCACGCTTGCCTGAATCATCTGTGGGGCCGGCGTGTCCACTAAGACAACAGGCACGTCATCAACTATCAGCACAACGGGTATTTGATGTTCCGGTTCGACGATATCCACAGTCGTGCCCGACGAGACGACTATAGCGACTGAAGTGCCCGACGCGGGCTTCGAGCCCGCCGACGGATTCTGGCGGATCACGCTGTCCTTGGGCACCGTGTTGCTCGTGTCGTAGGTCACGTCCCCCCGCACAAAACCCGCGTTGGCAAGCGCGACGCCGGCGGCGTCCACGGTTAGGCCGGTCAGGTCAGGCACACTTGGAACAACCGGGGGCACGCAGGCTCCCTGCGAGATGACCATGCTGACCGCGGTGCCCAAGGCCACGAGCGAATTCAGCGCAGGATTCTGGCTGATCACCTGGCCGGCGGGAACCGTGTCGCTATAGGCCTGGTTGACGTCGCCCAGACTCAGGTGCGCGGCGGCCAGCGCCAATTGGGCTTCTGCCTGCGTCTTGCCCGCCAGATCCGGCACCGACGTTGTGGACACGACCAACTCGTAGGCCCCCATGTCGAATCCAACGGCTTGCGGGCGCGCAACACCCAGGATGTCCGAGGCCGCGGCGCCGGTGAAGGGTGTTCCCTGGTCGACGCACGGCGATAAAGGCAGCGCTTGCAGACGAACGTCGCCGTGCGGGCCGTCCACAAACAGCGGGTCGGCGGAAATGTTGCCCGCGCCTGCGTACCCGCCCTGAACGCAGGAATAGGTGACCGCGGCCGACGCCGTGGCATCATTGAAGAACTCGGACGGGACCCCCAGCACGGTGTCATTCCAGAGGATGCAGTTGGCCAGCGTCGGCGCACTTGTGCCGCCGTTGAACATTCCCGCGCCGCAGTTGGCCGTGTTTCCGCTGAAGGTGCAGTTGATCACCGTGGGGGCACTGTCAGTGTTGGCCATCCCGCCGCCATAACTTCCCGTGTTTCTGTCAAACGCACAGTTGGTTATCGTCGAGGGGCTGGAGGCGTTGCAGATCCCGCCGCCGTCGTTGCCGGACGTGTTGCCGCTGAACGTGCAGCCGTTCACTGTGGCAAGGCTGTTGTTTAAGTTGGCCATCCCGCCGCCCTCCTCCGAAGCCCCATTCGCGCTAAAGGTGCAGTGGCTCACCGCCGGGGAACTGTTGGAATTGCCCATCCCGCCGCCATGGCCCGCGGCATTTCCGGTAAACCTGCAGTGGGCGACGGTCGGCGAGCAGTCCTCGTTGTCCATTCCGCCGCCGGCGGCGCCGCTGCCGACATATCCGTTCTCCACGGTGAAACCGTCCAGGACGGCATTGTCCGCGCCCAGCACGCATCGGCGCGCGCCTTCGCCGTCGATGGCGGTCTTGTTGGCATCCCAGTCCCGCACGTCGCCGGCGCTTTCCGTGCCGGCATAACCGCCGTACAGGTCAACGTTGGGCTGCATCGTGACGACCGGGTCTGTCGTGGCCGTATAGGTCCCCGCAGCCACCGATACACTGCCGCCGCCCGCCGCGGCCGCGCCGTCGACGGCGTCCTGGATCGAAGCCATGGCATCCGTCCAGGAAGTTCCGTTTCCGGCGCCTCCGGGCTTGACATACCAGGAATGCTGGGATTCGAACGCGCCCATGTCATATCCGCCGTCCTGCGGACGCTGAATGCCCGGCAGATCCGTTTCCGGCATGCCGGTGGCGGTCCCCGTGTCGACACAGGGAGAATTCGAGAATAGGCGGTAGTTGCCCTGCGCCGCATCCACAAAGAGCGGGTCAACGGCAGTGTTGCCCGTGCCGGCGCTGCCGCCCTGCACGCACGAATAGGTGATTACAGGCAGAGACGCATCGTTGCTGACTTCGTTTCCGGCGGACGAGGCCGAATCATTCCAGAGAATGCAGTTGGTTATCGTCACCGAGTCGGCTTTATGGTTGAACATCGCGCCGCCATAGGCGGCCGTGTTTCCGGCAAATGTGCAGTTGGTTGTCGTCGTCCAGGAGGAATCGTAGTTGCCCATTCCGCCGCCTTCGTACGCATCGTTTGCAGCAAACAGGCAGTTGGTCAGCACGGCGGAGGAGGAAGAGTTGAATATTCCGGCTCCGGAGCCGCCCGAGGCCGTGTTTCCGGCAAAGGTGCATTGGCTGACCGCCGGCGAAGCCGCGTAGTTGTACATGCCAGCCCCGTAGCCGTACAGGGCCATGTTTCCGGAAAACGTGCAGTTGGTCACCGCCGGCGCATTGGACTCGTTGTACATCCCGCCGCCGTACAAGGCCGCGTTGCCGGTAATCGTGCAGTTGACGACGGTCGGCGAACAGGCGCTGCTGTAGATGCCGCCGCCGTCGGTGGCTGCGTATCCGTTTTCAATGATGAACCCGTCGAGAATGGCATTGTCCGCGCCGCGAACACAGCGGCGCGCGCCGCCGCCGTCGATTGCGGTGGCGTTGCCCCTCCAATCCCGCGCATCCCGCGCGGCTTCCGTCCCGGCAAATCCCCCGTAAAGGGCAACATTTGGCTTCAGCGCGACAACGGCGCTTGTCGTGGCCGTATAGGTTCCCGCGGCAACCCACACCTCGGCGCCGCCGTCTGCCGCCGCGGCATCGACGCCGTCCTGAATCGAGCCAAAGGCAGTGCCCCAGGTCGTGCCGTCACCAGTTCCGCCCGGCGTCACGTACCAGACTTTTGTCCCAAACGCCGCGGTTACGGTGATATTGGACGTCACGTTGGTGTCGGTGCGAGGGTTCTGTGTGGAGGTATCGCTCCACACGACGAAATGGAAGCCGGGATAGGGCTGCGCCAAGACGGCCTCGCCGGCGGTTCCGTAACCCACCGTCAGTGGAGACACGCCCGATATGGTGCCGTTCGCGCCGGCCGTATAGGTCAGCGTGCGCGTTTCCGTGATCGATACAATGATCGTAACGGGTGTTCCCGGCGTAAGGACCGTGCCCGGCGGCACGTTGAGGCGGATGACTTGGCCGGGCGGAACCGACGGGGCATATTCGTAGGTCACGGTCACAACGGCGCCTCCATCCTCGAGCGTCGTTTTTGCGTCGGCTTCGGACATGCCCGTCAGATCCAGAAGCCGCCTCGACGCCGGAGGCAGGGCCACCCGGAACCCCACGTTGTTTCCCATGGTCTGGGGCGTGATGCTGCCGCGATAGGCTGTGCGGCAGAATTCAGACGTGGCATTCCAAGAACCGCCCCGGAAAACGCGGTAGGTGCCGGCCGAAGGCCCTGTTGGATCCGATACGACACCCTGATCGAAGCAGGTCTGGTAATAGGTGCCGTTTTGCCAGTCGTTGCACCATTGCCAGACGTTTCCACACATGTCGTAGCAACCGGCCGGACTCTGGCCGTCGCCGGTCAGGTCGTTCCCGTTGGGGCTGATGTGCACGCCGTCGAACCAGCCGACGGGAGAGGTGTCCGGATTGGCGGTCAGCCCCAATGGGTTGATCAGGCCGAATGCCGTGCTGTCGTAGTTGCATTGGGACCGTGTGGTGAGCGTGTCGGTCTTGCAGCCGTAGATCCAATGAATCTGCGCGGCGGTATCCCATGCGGCCGAGCATTCCCACTGGGCTTCGGTCGGCAGGCGGTAACCGTTCTTCGTGAAATCGCAAACCCATGTCGCCGTGTCGTAACACGGGTCGAGGCCGTTGCGCGTGCTCAACAGATTGCAGTACACGGCGGCGCCAAACCACGTCACGGACACCACCGGATGCGTCGCCATCGAATAGGAGGTCGTTCCCGGCAAACCCGTCTGGTTTCTTGGCGAGAACACACCGCCTGAAAACGTGATCGGGCAGTCTGTGGATGCAACGCCCAAGAGGGGTTTGCCCGCCATGTAGACGGTGGTGTAGCCGTAGTACAGGGTTCCCGTTGAATCCGTGAGCAGGCCCTGCGCAAACGCCCAGTTCAACGTGTCGGCGTATTCGGCGTTTGTCACGTCGTATGCGCCCATTTGATAGGCGCCCAGGTGGACGTTGTGCTGCGGCGTTTCGCCCGCAAACTCCGGGCTTCCACCCGGCGCATCATCGCCCGCGCCGGTGTTGCCCATCAGGAAGGTTCCCGAATGCAGAATGCCGGGGACCATGACCGGAAGCGGTGTGCCCGACGAGACCACAAGGTCAACGCCCGAATTCCTCGGCAAAGTCGTCCCTGCCGCCGGGTCTTGGCTAATCACCAGGCCCGCCAGAATCGTTGCGCTGGACTCCTGCCGGACCAGCCGGATATTCAGGTTCGCGGCCGTCAGCGTGGTTG
Organism: Candidatus Hydrogenedentota bacterium; assembly: GCA_903922535.1. Next base: position 1,968 of record CAIXUF010001301.1, on the reverse strand, counting down.
TCGCGCTGGCCTGTTTCAGGCCCGTGACATCCGGCACCGGCACCAGCGACCCCGTCGAAACGACCACGTTTATTACAGTTCCGGGCGGGATGATCGTGCCCGACGGCACGCTTTGGCTGATCACCTGCCCCGCCGGCACCGTGTCGCTGACTTGTTCGATGGCCGTTCCCAGCAGGTTCACGGCCAGCAGCGCCGTTTCCGCGTCGAGTTCCTGACTGCCCGCCAGGTCCGGCATCGTCACCGGCGCCGGACCCGTTGCAAGCCGGAAACCAACATCGATCTGGGCTTTGCCCTTCGAAGCCTTGTCGCGCGCCGCTGAACGGCAGTTGTCGTTGATGGCCATCCACGATCCGCCCCGCATGACCCGGTACGATTCTGGAGTGGACACCGGCCCCGTGGGATCCGTCACGGCGCCCTGCTCGCGGCAGGTCTGGTAGTAGCCCGCATCGTACAGGTCGTTGCACCATTGATACACATTGCCGCACAGGTCATAAGCCCCGGCGGGACTGGGACTGTCAATGGTTGGGATGGCTTCATTCGGACTCAAATTGGTGCCGTCGAACCAGCCCACCGGCGACGTGTACGGATACGAACCCAGACGCAGCGGATTGGCGAAACGGGATCCGTCAAGGTCATTGGCGCGGGCTTTGCCCTGGAGGCTGTCGATCATGCAGCCGTAAATCCAGTGTCTTCCCGCGCCGGCGTTCGCGGTGGCGTCCCATGCGGCGGCGCATTCCCACTGCGCCTCCGTCGGCAGATGGTAGCCGTTCTTGGTGAAATCGCAGGCCCACGTCGCGGGATCGTAACAGGGTTGCGCGCTGTCGCGTGCGCTCAGCGCGTTGCAGTACAGCGCCGCGCCGTACCAGGTGACGTCCACCACGGGGTGCGTGGCCATCGAATAGGAGGCCGCCGCGCCTCCGGACAGGGACATCTGGCGCGCCGTCGCGGACGAGAAGGTGCCGCCTGAATACACGATCTGGCAATAGGGTTCGGAGAGCGCCAGCAGCATGACCCCCTCCGAGTAGACGTCCCCGCCGTTATAGGGGGCGCCGTTCTCGTCTGTGAGGGTGTTTTGTGCCTGCAGCGCGTTCAGCACTTCCGCGAACTCCTGGTTCGTTACGTCGTATTTCCCGATTCCGTAAGCGCTCAGGTGAATGCGATAGGCGGGGGATTCGTCGTTCAGTCCGACGGCGTCATCACCAACGCCGCTGTTGCCCATGGTGAAGGTGCCCACATCCACCGGAACCAGTCCGCCTATCGACAGCACCACAGCAACCTGCGTGCCCGGCAGCTCGCTCGAACCCGCCGTGGGTGTCTGGCTGATCACCTTGCCGAAGGGGACAATTAGGTTATAGGCCTGCGTCACTTTTCCCAGTGTCAAGGCAGCGCCAGTCAGCGCCGTTTGCGCCTCGGGTTGCGTCATGCCGCTCAAATCCGGTACCGGGACCGGCTGCGGGCCCAGCGAGATGACCACATCGACGGGTGCGTCCGGCAATGCGCTGGAATTGGCCAGCGGGTTCTGACTGATGACTTTTCCTGTGGGCACGGTCGCACTATAGGAGGTCGTTACCGTGCCGAGCGTCAATGTTGCATTCTCGAGGGCCGTCTGCGCCTCGGCTTGTGTCTTGCCGCTCAGATCAGGAACCGTCACCGGCTGCGGGCCCAGCGAGATGACCACGTCGACGGGCGTGCCCGGCAGCGCGCTCGAATTGGCCAGCGGGGTTTGGCTGATGACTTTTCCTGTGGGCACGGTCGCGCTATAGGAGGTCGTCGCCGTGCCAAGTTCCAAGCCCGCGTTCTCAAGCGCCGTTTCAGCCTCGGATTGCGTCTTGCCTGCCAGGTCCGGAACGGTAACCGGCTGCGGGCCGAGCGAGATGACCACGTTGACGGGCGTGCCCGGCAGCACGCTCGAATTGGCCAGCGGGGTTTGGCTGATGACTTTTCCTGTGGGCACGGTCGCGCTATAGG
>CAIXUF010001300.1 GCA_903922535.1 Candidatus Hydrogenedentota bacterium | reverse complement strand
GCGCCGGGCAAACACCGCCTGACGATCTGCGTGGACAACACGGTCAAGATCAACCTCGGGCGCTTCGTCTCGGCGCTCTTCGGCGGCACTTGGGGGAACATGAATGGCATCGTCGGGCGCATCGAACTGGGCGCCACGCCGCCGGTGTGGATTGACGACGTGCAGGTTTATCCCGTGCTCTCGAACAACACGCTGCGCGTGCAATGGCGGATCGGCAACGCGACCGGCAAAGACGGGCGCGGGCAACTTCTGTGGAGTGTGAAGGAGAGCGGGAGCGGGAGCAGCTTGGCCGGGAATACCGGCGTGGCCTGGACGGCGCAGGGCGGAGCGGAGGTGACGTTTCCGATTCCCACGACCGGGAAGCGTTGGGATGAATTCTCGCCGACGCTGTATGACGTGACGCTGACCTTGGACGCGGGAGAGTTGGGCAGGGACACGCGCGAAGTGAGGGTCGGCCTGCGGGAGTTCGCGGCGAAGGGAACTCAGTTCACCCTGAACGGACGGCCTGTTTATCTGCGTGGCACGCTGGAGTGTTCGGTGTGGCCGCTGACGGGTTATCCGCCGACGGACGTGCCGGCCTGGCGGCGGATTTACGGGATCATGAAGTCCTATGGTTTGAACCACATCCGGTTTCACTCCTGGTGTCCGCCCGAGGCGGCGTTCGCGGCGGCGGACGTGGAGGGCATCCTGATTCAGGCGGAAGGACCGCAGGCCAACGTCAACGCCGGCTCGAGCCCGGTGCGCGACGCGTTCATCGAGGCGGAGTTCAAGCGCATCGTGGACACATATGGCAACCACCCGTCGTTTTGCACGTTGACGCTCGGCAACGAATACGGCGGCAAGGACGAGTTGCTGTCGCACTGGGTGAACATGTTGATCCAGCGCGATCCGCGGCATCTCTACTCGTCGGCGTCGTGTGCGCAGACCACAGCGAATCGCCAGTGGACGGAGCTGGCCAACGGGCGGGGCATTCACGGCGCAGGCACGATGCGGGACTTGCGCGACGTGGTGGCCAGCGACGCGCGGCCGATCATCGGTCACGAGATCAGCCAATGGATGTTCTTCCCGGACTTCGCCGAGATGAAGAAATACACCGGCGTGATGGCGGTGAAGAATTTTGAGATGGTCCGCGACGACATGGAGAAGAAGCGGCTCCTCGATCTCGCGCCGCAGTTTGTGCAGGCCTCGGGCCGCTTCGCCGTGCGGCTCTACAAGGAAGAGATCGAGGTGCTGCTGCGCACTCCGGGGTATGCGGGGTTCTCGCTGCTGGACCTGCACGATTATCCCACGCAGGGCACGGCGCTGATCGGGCCGCTCGATCCGTTCTGGGACTCGAAGGGCTTCATCGCGCCGGAGCAATGGCGCCGCTTCTGCGCGCCGACGGTGCCGCTGCTGCGGATGCCGAAGCGAACTTACACGGTGGACGAACCATTCGAGGCGACGGCGGATTTGGCGCATTACGGTCCCGCCGATCTTGCGAACGTGCAGCCCGCGTGGACGATCAAGGACGCGCAGGGCCGCGCCGTGGCGTCGGGCACGTTGCCGGCGGTGAGCGCGCCCACGGGCAAGCTGACCGCGCTGGGGGCGATCCACGCGTCGTTGGCGCAAGCCGCCGCGCCCGGCAAGCTCACCGTGACCGTCGCGCTGCCCGGCACGGAGTTCGCCAACGACTGGGAGATTTGGGTCTATCCGGCCAGCATCACGCCCAAGCCGCCGGCTGAAGTCACGGTTTGCGACAAGTGGGACGCGGCGAAGACGGCGCTCGCGGAAGGAAAGAACGTTGTGTTCTTCGCGCACGCCGCGAACACGGCGCAATCCATGCGCGGCCGGTTCCTGCCGGTGTTCTGGAGCCCGGTCTGGTTCCCGTCCCAGAGGCCGAACACCATGGGCCTGCTGTGCGATCCGGCCCATCCGTTCTTCGCGCAATTCCCCACGGATTTCCACAGCGACTGGC
>CAIXUF010001299.1 GCA_903922535.1 Candidatus Hydrogenedentota bacterium | reverse complement strand
CGCCAGCCGTTTCCCGGTTGTACTGCACGGCAAACTGGGATATGTTGCCGTCTCCCACAAACTCATCGAACGACAGCGATTCGTTCTTGTGAACTGCGATAACATGGCTGTGCTTGTCTGAGCCACGAATCACCGCCGCGATGCTTCGCACGCGTGCCGCGCTGAAGGCCTCCCCGTATTCCTCCGCCACGCACCACATCAAATGCCGGTGATGTTCGAAGCGCCGGACAATCTGATCGAGAAACGCCTGCTCTTCCAAGCCAACGGCATCCCCTGTCGGCCATATATTGGCACTGTCGTCGTAGAAGATAAAGAAGACGGCAATTCCGTTGTCGTCCATTTCCTTGAACCATGTTTCCCACTGCTGGAGGATGTTTTCATCCAGACCCATGGCAGGATCGCCGTCTACAAACGGATTCTGCGTTGCGTCGCCGTCACCTCCATGCGAGCGAATGGCTTCCAGATAGATGCAGTTGGCGCCGGTTCCCTTCATTTTCTCGATGATGGCCTCTTGGTCGCCGTCACGCGTGCCATCGAACCTGCGTGCCCCGCGATAAAGGAAGCCCTCGGGGTCGCCCGGTCCGCACATGAAGAACGGGTCCAGCTTGCCGTCGTGGTTCTTGTCCTCGTTATGCACAAGCCACGTGGGGCGTTTCGGATCAGCCATAATCTGTCCGGACAAGGGTTCTGCAACCGTCGCCTCTCGTACCAAGCGGAACACCGTATTCAACGGAGCGGGCTCTTCCCCCAAGTCGCCGAGCACCGTGTCATTCCAGGATAGGACGATGTCCAGGCTCGGAATTACGGCCATGCCACGCATACCGTTGTGGTGGCCCAGCGCCGCATAGACATCGATGGGGGCGTCCGGCCAATGACGCTGCCCATAACGGTTGACCCCATTGGTCCACCACAGCCAACTGTAGCTGCCCTCGTGGTCGCATTGATTGTCCGGGATCACTTCCGAACCCAGCGTCCGCTGCCCTGGACACATGGCGGCAGGCTCTGCCTGCGTGCGCGGAAAGGCGCCGGCCAACGGATCGGTCGTGCAAATCCGCACGGTATCCCTGGAGAGAAGCTGTTGATGTTTCCAACGGCCATCGTGGAGGAAGAGATATCCAAAACGGCAAAAGTCTCGTGGTGAGACGGCCAAACGTCCCGGGCGGTCGTTCTCCCCGAACGCGCAGAAGGTTGGATTGTCTTCGCACTGCAGGACATCGCTCAGTACAGGGTGAAGCACGGCATTGTCCACAGTGGCGTAGGTGACCCCGTAGACGTTGAGGAATAGCGCGTCCACAAGCAGCGCCATCTGCCAGTCGTTGTAGTCGAAGGCCGTTCCTGGCGTTTCGCGAACGCCATAACATGAGGTCTGGGTGGCCAGGTGGCGAAAACTCATGTCACGGTCCTTGAAACCAAGTTCCGGGTTAAGACTTTCCAAACAGGGGACGTATGTGCTCACTTTCGTATCGAGACTCGGCAGATGTCCTTCCTCGACAGCTTTGAATACGAAGAAGGAGTACCAGGGCTTTGCCGCCGAAGCCACGTCGCCTCTTTCCTTGTAGTCGCCCCAGGTATAGACCAGGCGCCCGTGACGGACGATGCATCCCCGGCCCTGCATATAGTCGCGAAGCCGGTCAAGTGTACCCTCATCCAATCCCGCCTCACCGGGTGACATCGTTACCCAGTGT
>CAIXUF010001298.1 GCA_903922535.1 Candidatus Hydrogenedentota bacterium | reverse complement strand
GTGTCGTCGTCCGTCATCTGTCGAAGCACCCCCGTGCGGTAGCGGTAAACCCGGCTGTCCCCGGCGTTGAACACAACATACTCTTCTCCAAAGACGAGGACACCGGCCATCGTGCAACCCATGCCGCCAAATTCAGGATCCCGCGAAGCATAGTCCAAAACCGCTCTGTTGGCCTGTTTGGCCGCGTTGTAAAGCGCGTTTACAAGCATTCTCATGTCCCCAATAGCCGTGTCCCCCTGAAGCAATTCGTCAAGCGTCTCAAGCACGAGATGTCCTGCCTTTGACCCGACTGAATGGTTCCCCATCCCATCGGCAACCGCGACCAGCAGTGGGCGTCCCGCCTCGGCCTCCCCTCTGCGCAACCCCGCCGCCCCAGAATCACACACACTTCTACCCACAATGATGACGTCTTCATTCACCTCGTGACGGGGCCCATTTTCGGTATGGCCGTAGACTGTTAATCTCATACTCGCAGCATAATCCTTCTGACGCCCAAAAACCAGAGTGAGGCGCCGTTCTGTTCTAGAGCAACACCGAAAGGTGCAGTTTCATGCCAATCTTTTGGAACCGTAGCGGACTCCTACATTACGCCTTTTTCCTGTTCCCAGTCCAATGTCCGGGGCGGCAAGGCTCGGTTTGATGTGTGGATGACTCTTTCCAAAGAGTCTCAGTAATGAACAAATAGCAGACCGTCATGAATTTCAGCAGGAATGTCGGCGAAACGCCCCATGAAGAAAACGCGGTGAGGTCGTTCGGTCGTTGCACTCTGAACATGCCCCTCGTCTTTGTTTCTACTCCACGCCCAGAGAAAGTTGCACAGGTTCAAGCGCAAGAAAGTGCGAGTAATGTTTGTGATGGAAGAGGGTCTGCCGTCGCGGAACACCCCCTATAGCCGTCACCTTTTCAGAAAGAGCAGGAGCCGCAGTTATGCGGCTCCTGCCTGGTTCATTGCCTACTTAATAACATTATTATCAGATACGCCCAGAGCCCGGTCTCAGGCTGCCGCCGCCTTGGTTAAATCGTCAAACATACGCCTCATCAAAGCCGTAAAGAACGCCTCCTGGTGCGGACCGGTCCACGACATCAGTCCCGTTTCATACTCCTGCGTGGATTTCGGCTCATTGTAATATTTGTCCGGAGAAATGTAGCCCACATAGGCTGTGCAAAAACTGGACGACCAGAGGTCATAGCCCTTTGACGCGGCCCAAGTTGCCCAGTCCGCGCTTATTTCCCCGCTAAAATCACCTGGAAGGCCGACAAAGAACACATCGCCCACGCGCACGGACTGCATCCATGCCTCATGCGGAACGCCCAGCAGCCTGGGAAGCAGGGGAGAAACCCTAAGCTTCTGTGACACGCGCATTTGGAAAGGCGGCAATTCCAGCGGAATGCCGATCGTGGCGATTTCCACATTCGTCTGCCACTTGAGTGTTGCCGGGTTCATATTGGCCAGCACCAGCTTTGCGAGGCCCTCGCCCATCGCCTGCGCACGGTCGATGTCGCTTGGACCTTCCGGCGCATTCGGCCCGGAGCTGCCAAGCGCCCCGCCAATGTATTCCACCGTGGTGTTAGGCATGGCCTTCTCAAGCGCTGACTGCAAGTACCCGGGGTACTCCGCCGTAAACTGCACAAAGTGGTGTCCCACCGTTGTCGGGTGCGCGGAATAGCGAAGCAGCATGCAGCGTTTCCCGTCGTCCTTTTCCACCACCAAATAGCTCAGTCGCGTGTCAACGGGGGCCTTGCGCGCCCGGTTGTGGATAAACTGATCCGCGTTGAACCCGCCATGGGCCATTTTAGCGGGCCCCATGGTTTTGTACGCGTCCACTATGGCCTTTGTGAACGCGGCAGTCAGGAAAGTGACCACTTTCGGGCTGTATTTGCCTCCTGTCACAAACGCGGCCAGGCCGGGTCCCCAGCCGCCGGGGCCGTCATGCGTGTGGCTTGCGCCGAAAAGAATGTTGTTCGCCGTCAGGGGGGTCTGTCTGGCCACCTCCCTGCGCACCGCCTCGGCAATGTTTGGCGGAACCAGCAGCATGTCCGCCCCGACAATCACCGTTACGTCATTGCCGTCGCCCAGTGCCAGCGCCTTCACATGAAGGTCATCATGCACGCCGGTGGCAAGAAAGGTGGGCTTGTCACCGAAAAGGTATTCTTTGATGTTTTGGCGCGCACCGTACCCGGCCATGGGCAGCCCCGCGTCGGGATTCATCAGGCACACACCCCAGCCGGCCTGCAAACGCCCCGGACTGGCGGTGATCTTGTTTAGTTGCGCATTCCGGTCAATCGCGGCAAGGTCGTTCGCGTAGTAGCTGGTGCCCTCGAAGCCGGAACTGTAGGTCGGCCACGGCCCGATGCAAACGACAAACAGGACCGCGACAGTAAGAAGTGCCGCGCCAAAACCGAGCAAAATCTTTTTCCACAAACGCATGTCTGTCTCCTAGTGCGACCGCCCTGGACATTGTCTGCGGACGCTGTGGGGATTATGATGCTGTGCGGGCACCAAACTGTACAGTCAAAAGACCATTCTACCTCGCCAATAGACCGACCCGGAAACACGTCGGTTTTGTTGAAGCGCCGCTGCCCGCCACTTATTACGCGTGAGCGCCACCGCAGCGCCGGGAAAACAAGATGACTTCCAGGTAATGGGAAGCACAAAAGGGGCACGGGGGCTGTTGGTGCAGCCCCCGCGCTGATCTAATCTGTCTTGGTTATGTGATTAATGTTTCAGACTCCCGCGGTCTCAGTCACCGCCGGCACTGTGCGGGAACGGGTCGCCTGGCGTCTGGGTATGGCAGACGGTGCAGGTGTCAATGGTACCCGCGTGTCCCTGGTCGGCAATCGCCTGGATGTTGTCCTCGATCTTGGTCGTCGGCGTGATCGCGTGGGGACTGCCATGGCAGCTTGCGCACATGACATTGTGATGGCCCAGCGAATTCCGGTACAGGGTGTTGGGCTGCTCGAACTGGAATCCTGCCGGCGCCATGGAGGTGTGGCAGGACCCGCAACTGGGCTCATTGACCCACGGTGTGCGCGTCGGGTCTCCGACCGAGGTCATGTCCCCGTGGCAACTGACGCAGGTCATGCCGTTGATGTAATGGATATCGCGCAAACACTGGGTCCGGACTCCGGGATGGCAGGCATAGCAGGCTACATCAAGGTTTGCCATGGACATACGCGGTGCATGGGCCGTGTGCATGGAACTGGACAGGGAGGGAATCCCGGAAACGCCTGTAAACCCGAGTTCGGGCTGGGCGTGGCAGGAACCGCAGGCCACAGGCCTGCTGGCCACAAGGTTCGTGCCATGCATCGCGTCGTGCGCGGTCAGGATGTCCATTCCGGGTGTCATTCCGGGGGTGTTGTGGCAGATATTGCAGCTAATCTCCCAGGAGACCGGCACGACGGCCTGGGTCTGGCAGACGTTTGTTCCGTTCTGCGCAACCGTAACTGTTGCAAGCTGATAGGCGTTTTCGGTGCCGGTATCGTCAAGCGGGGTGATGGGGATGCCGGTCACGCCCCAGTCCGTGCGGCCCGCGGACGCGTCCGAAACCATGGTGCCGGTCAGCATGCTTCCGGTAAGGCCCACGTTCGGGGCAAAGGTCTGTCCGAACAGCGCGGGGGCATAGGTCCAGAAATTGGTCTTGTCGGCCGACGTGGTGTTGCCCGGTATGCTGTAGCTCACCGTAATACCGCTTTGCACGAGTTGTGGTTCACTGCCCCGGCGGATAACCTGCGCATGGAAGTTATTGTACGGGGGCAGAATCATGAAGTCGGAAAAGTCCTC
>CAIXUF010001297.1 GCA_903922535.1 Candidatus Hydrogenedentota bacterium | reverse complement strand
CCGCGCGAATATTTGAGCGTGTTTTCAAACTTAATTGGACATTTAATTAGGCTCTAAAAGCCTTTTTCAAAACAATATGTTGTCGTTCATGCAGCAATGCCCACCTCTTGCATGGTTGCGATCAAGGCTCGACGCAAGGTGTCGTATTGTTGATCCAAAGGATGCAGTGGATCACGCTTGGTGTGCTGATCATGATGCGCGACGCTTGATAGTACAGGTGTCAACAACTGCTCATGGAGGAGAACAGCGGCTCCCAGAGTAGCGAAGCGCGTTAGGTTGGGTTGGTAACGCCGGGTATGCGGAATGTGGGTGAAGACCGCTTTGCCGCGCAGCTTTTTCAAGTCATAGGCGGCGTGCCGCAGTGTATACTGGGTGTCGTCCCAACCAGTCTGTGCTCGTACTGTCCGCGCCAAGTCCTGTAAGCCGAATCCGGTCGGGGACGCTCCCAACGCCAGCGCGGCATGGACTACTGCTCGCATACGCGGTGACCGTAGATCAATGCCGGCCAGACGTACGCTACCGACATTACTCGGACGGGCAATATCGTCGGCGATAGATGCGTCCCAGGTTGTGGGGTGAGCTGCGCGCAAGACGTTCAAGAAGCGGACAGCCATACCCTGCAGTTCTGCCACTAACGCGGGCAGTTGCGTGAGTACTTTGCCTTGTTTGAGCGCCGTGATGTTGTGTGCGATGGCTTCGACCCGCAAGACACGCTCGCCTTTGTCATAGATCTTCAGCGTCAGTAAGCCGAAGTGGAGCTTGAAGACGGTCAGATCATGAGTAGGTCTCTCGATCGTGAGTTGCAGGCGCGGGGCCGAACCGGGCGTGCCCTTATGTTTGAAGGGGCGTCGTGTGGCACCAAAAAGTGTTGTCAGCATTTTGACATCAAACTGGGTGCGGGTGCGATCAATTAAACCTTGGAAGACACGGTCCAACATCGTGCCGCGATGGAAGATGAGATTGCGGCTATACTCGAGTTGGTAGCAGGAGAGAGTGTAGCGAAAGCCCGACTGCTGGTGTTCCGCTTGATCCAGGGCAAAGATCAGGCAGGTGGAAGTGAGCCAGCGTTGCACGACCTCGACCAACCGCCCTATAGCCGACGAGGTCGACAAGGCATCTGCGTGAAGGTCGAGGTCTTCCCAATTGTTCGCGTTGGTGAAACAATTTCCTTCTTTGGTGAAGGTGAGGCCCTGCTGCTGGGCTTGGCGTTCCACCCATTCATGGCCATTGAGCATGATGGAAGCCGCGAAAGGGGGATGTCCGCAGATCTTGATGCAGAGGTGTCCCCAGTCCGGGTCCTGGATATGGAAGTAGTAATGATTAACGTGAGCCTTTTTACGGCGGATGTCCTGAATGTAGGTCTCGTTTCGTTTGACCGTCCAAATCTGGTTTGGGGCGCGGGCGACCAGAATGAGAAAGACGCCGCGAAAGCTGGGATCGGTCGGCTGGTAGCGTTCCGCCAGTTCATGTTTGCGAGTGCCGACTTCGCAATGGATGAGGGGGATCGCTACATCTTTGGCAAAGGCATGCAAGCGTCGGGAAAAGCGACCGGCCAGCCGCATCAAGTGGGAATCATCCAGCGTCTCATCGCCACCAGTCAACGTCCGCCACCAGAAGCGAAACCCCGCCGGAGAATGGCCCAGGGGGAAATAGGCGTTGAGAACCAGACGGTCCACGCAGTCATAACGGCCGTCAAGTTCATCAGAATAGTAGGTCGAGAACGCATCGGTAGGTGGCATGAGAAGGACTCCTGATTGGAATGGCGAAAAGAATATTCGCGTCCAAAACTGAAAGTACCTGCTATGACAAACGGTGAGTGCAGAAGAAATGGTCATCGTATATACTGCCCGAAGGGCCACTTTTCCCTGGCGAAGCCCAGGGAAAAGCGT
>CAIXUF010001296.1 GCA_903922535.1 Candidatus Hydrogenedentota bacterium | reverse complement strand
TCGGTCTTGACCTGAATACAGCCCCGGTACACCTGCTTCGCTTCGTCTGCGGCATTCAAATGGGCACCGCCCAGAACCTCGTGGCGGAACGGGAGAAGCTGGGGCGCTTCACCGACCGCACCCAGTTGCTTGCCGTTTCCGGCATCGGTGAAAAGACCTGCGAGCAGTGCGCCGGTTTCCTGCGCATCACGGGCGGCACCGAGCCGCTCGACGCCACGCGCATCCATCCCGAGGCCTATGCCGCCGTCAAACAGGCGGCCGAGGCGGCGGGTGTGGCGCTGGCCGCCCTGCCGGTCAACGCAAAGAGTGTCGATTTCTCCGCTGTTGCCACGGCGGTCTTCGGTTCCGCGACCATTGCCGACTGGGTGGGGGAACTGGGCGAGCCGGCCAAAGACTTCCGCGGCCGCATTCTTGCGCCGGTCCCGCGCAGGCCCGTGCGTCCCGTGGTGGACATGTCCACCGTGCAGGAAGGCGCGGTTGTGGAGGGAAAGGTCACCAATCTTACCGAGTTTGGCGCCTTCATCGATTTCGGCATGGGCAAGGAAGGGCTGGTCCATCTGTCTGAGATGGCGCCCCATTTCGTGAAGGATGCGGCCGAGGTCCTGCAGCTTGGCCAGGTCGTAAAGGCCAAGATCATTCGGGTCGATCCCACTTCCAAGCGCATTTCGCTCTCCATACGCGCGCTTTTGCCGCCCCCCCCGCCCCGTCCCGAGCAGGAACGGCCCCAGGGCGACTATCCGGAACGGCGGCGGTCTTCAGAGCAGCCGTCCCGTCCGCGGCCCGGTGAGGACAATGTCCGTCGCGGCCCCGCCCCGCGCGGTGCCCGGCGCGACGAGGGTGTGCGCGAGCGGCCGCGGGATGGCGATCGCGGAGATCGGCGTTCTCCCCGTGAACGGGAGGGTGCACGGGGCAATGCGGAACCGAGCGGTGCGTTGATGAATACCCTGTTGGCGGAGCAATTGGCTGCCTTGAAGGACAAACTGCTCTCAGAATAATGCGAATAATGCCGCTTCTTGACAAATTCGTCGCTCTTATGATACACTCTCGCCGCTTTTTCGGCTTTGTTCCGGACGTTGTTCGTCCGGACTATATTGGGATGCCGCAAGTCTAGACATGACAAATAGTTGCAGCATTTTTCGGCAAAGAGCCGGATTTCCGAGACAGAGCTGAGTGTTCATACAGTGTAGGAGGTAGTGTGCAGATGCTCACCAAGGCCGAAATCAAGAAGTTCGAGAAGATGCTGCTGGAAGAGCGCGACCGGCTCATGGGCAGCGTCCGCAGCATTGAGGAGGCCTCGCGCACCGAGGCCGGCCGCGAAAGTGGGGGGGACCTTACCAGTTATGCCGAGAGCGGCACGGACAGTTTTGAACTGGAGACCTCGCTCAATATCGCCAGCGGCGAATCGCAGCGGTTGATGGACATTGCCGATGCATTGCTGCGCATAGAGAAAGGGACCTACGGCGTCTGCGAGGGCAGCGGCAAAGCCATTCCCAAGAAACGGCTGGAGGCGTTTCCCGCAGCGCGCTACTGCGTGGAGTACCAGGAAGAACTGGAACGGGAACAGCAGCACAACCGGCAGTACTAGGCCTATCAGAACAGCATATTCCGAAATCCCGGCCTGTCAGGGGCCGGGATTTCGTGTTTTGAGGCTATTCCACTTGGAAACGGATCGGGGGCGGCGAGGACATGATTCAACTGTGGACGGCATGGACTCAATCCCGCAGGTGATTCACATTCATGCTCACTTCGCCCACCTTGTGCATGTCTCCAGATCTCCCGTGCGCGGATCGCCTCGCATCGGTTCAAGCGATTTTCCCGATTTCCCCAGTATCTGACAACTCAGGAAGGTTGGCCTGCCACAGGTCCAATGTCCGTCCGATGAGAACCGACATTCCCGCTGGCGAATCCCCGTCGAGCCAGTGTATGCGCGGGTCCGCCCGAAACCAGGTCATCTGCCGTTTGGCGTAACGCCGGTGATGCTGTTTGGCGGCCGCGACGGCGGTCGGCAAGTCCTGTTCGCCCCGGAGACTGGCGGCGATTTCGCGGTAGCCGAGCGCCTTCAAGCGGTCCAGATGGGGGCCGTAGCCTGCATCCAGCAGCCGTTCCGTTTCAGCAATCCACCCCGCCTCCAGCATCAGGTCCACCCGCCGGTCAATCCGCTTGTAGAGGGTTTCCCGGTCCATGCGGATTCCGACCTGCATTGCGGGCATGGCCTCCAGCGTCTCGCGGTGCCGATGGTGCAGCGCCGAGAGGGTGGAGCCGGTGATTTCGTAGACCTCAAGGGCGCGCACGAGGCGCACCTGATCATTCTCGCTGGTCAGTGTGGCGGCGTACTCCGGATCAACGGCGCGGAGGCGTTCCATGAGGCGCGCGTTGCCATGTTCATGCGCCTCCTGGCGGAGCCGGGCGCGGATGGCCTCATCGCGGGGAGGCCCGTCGAACAGCCCGTCCATAAGCGCGCGCAGATAGAGTCCCGAACCGCCCACGACCACGGCCGTTTTGTCCCGGGCCTGCATGTCCGCAATGCAGACGCGCGCGAGGCGCTGGTATTCGCCTGCGGCCATGTCCTGGTCGGGGGTGAGAAAGGAGACAAAATGGTGCGCGGCCCCAGCCTGTTCCTTCGGGGTTGGGGCTGCCGTGCCGATTTCCATGCCACGGTAAAACTGCATTGAATCGGCGGACACAATTTCGCCGTTGAGGGCGCGGGCGAGTTCGATGCCGAGGCTTGTTTTGCCGGAAGCCGTGGGGCCGACCACCGCAAGAACGGGCTTCACTGGATCCTCCGGAGGTATCTATTGTGCATGGCTATGGCGCACGGGCATGGAAACGCGGCTGTAGGGAAGGGCAAGAGGCCCGTCTGCATCAGAAAGTGTCCGGTCTTCGAGGGAGTCCCAAAGGGTGATGAAACGGTGTTCGCTGCCGGACAGGCGGCGCTGCACCCACATACGCAGGGCTTTTTCGGTGCCGATGGTCATGCAGGCGGGGTGCTCTTTGCAGGATTCCCATTTCTTGACAGCGGGATGAGTGACCCCGAAGATTCCGCCAAAGGCTTGCAGGGTGAGTCCGAAGTGCTGCCGGATGAATCGGATTTCGGCCCCGGACAGCCGGGCATGTTTGGCGGGCATCGCCTGGATGAGGGCCTTTTCGAGCTTCTTATAGTCTATGAGCGCCATTTCATCTTCGCCGATGCGCGCCATGGGCACATTCTTTATGATAACGGGAAAACCAAACCCGGTGTCCGTGTATTCTTTGACAATGCGCGTGCTCATCTCTGGATCTCCATTGCGGTGACAACGACCACCCGTCCCACCACGGTCACAATGACGCGCAGCGTTCTGTCTGTCAGGGTGTTTCCGCGCATGGCGTAGTTCCAAGTGTTGAAGGCGTTGTTGTAGGCGTCTTTTCTGGGTTCGCGCCGGCCTGTTTTCAGGACATGCCAGATTTCCTGACGGGTGATTTCCCGCTCGCGCATGCGTTCCTTGGCATGTTCGGTTTCAAGGTAGCCGGCCGGGCTGTCCAGCAGCCGCAGCATTTCCGCCTGTATGTCAGTTCGCTTAGAATGTAACATAGTTACATCGGCGAGTCAATTCTGGAAAGGTGGGAAAGTGTGGGGCATGTGACGCGGTGTTCCGGGTTTCACTGGATCCTCCGGAAGCTTTTCTCCATCTGGTGGCGGGTCAGTTCGACAATGATGGGCCGGCCGTGGGGACAGGTGTAGGGCGGGCGCAGGCGGCGAAATCCCGCCAGCAGGTTGCGCCGTTCCTCGGGGGAGAGCGGTTCGCCCGCCCTGACCGACGCCTTGCACGCGCGCGTGGCGAGACGAAGCATGTCAGATGCCACATTCTCCCGGTCGAACAGGTTGCCCTGGGCCAGTTCGTCGAGCACTTGGAACACCAGGTCGTTGATCCGCGACTCCTCGTAGAGGTGGCAGATGGCGGTGATCTGGAAAGTGTTGCTGCCGAACGGTTCCAAGTCCACCCCGAGTTTTGAAAAAAGCGGGGTGTTTTCGGTCACCAGCGCGGCCTGCGAGGGTGCCACCTCGACAATGAGCGGCACGGCAAGCTGTTGCGACTCGTAGCCCCGGTCGAGCAGTTCATTGCGGAGCTGCTCGAAATTAAGGCGCTCGTGGAGCGCATGCTGGTCAATGATGAGCAGGCGCGTCTCGCCCGGCACCAGCAGATAGGTGTCGAACACCTGCAAGGCCGCGTCGGGCAGGTCGCCCACCGGCTCATACAGCGCGGCGGGGGTGACACCGTCCATCGAGAACCCGCCGGCACGGCATTCGTCGAGCGGGGACTCCTTTTGCCGGTTGAACCCGGGCAGCCAGGCCGGTTCGGGCGGCGCGACGCGCTCCTCCACGGGGTCGGAGGACGGCTCGGTCAATGTGGCGGACTCGAAATCATCGAGTTTTTCGAGAAAAGCCTGCGTTTGTGTCTCTGGAACGCCGGTCGGCGGCGCAAGATTTGGCGGCGGGCTCGTCTGTGCCGGTACAGCGGGGGCGGGTACCGGAACCCTTGGACGGCTGGCGGCGGCACTTGCCGCGGCCATGGCGTCGGTGGCCGGACGGGTCAGCGCCTCGCGCACCACATCGCGCACCGCGTCGCGCGCGTCGCGCTCCTCGCGGAAGCGCACCTCGCGCTTGGTGGGGTGGATGTTGACATCGACAAAACGCGGGTTGGTTTCCAGCAGCAACACGCCCACGGGATAGCGTCCCACCGTGAGCAGCCCGCGAAAGGCGTCTTCCAGGCCGTATTGCAATGAACGGTTTACCACCGGTCTTGCGTTGATGAAAAAGAACTGGTGCGAGCGGGTGGCCCGGCTCAGGGTGGGTGTGCCCGCCAGCCCCCGGATGTGGAAACCGTTGGCCTCGCCGTCGATGTCTGTCATGTCGCGCATGAAGCCAAGGCCCCAGATGAGCGCGACCCGGTCGCGCAGGGTGGCCCGTTCGGGGATGTCGAGCAGCATGCGGTCATTGTGAAGCATCTGAAAGGCCACGCCCTCGTGGCAGAGCGCATGGCGCTGCACCACGTCGATGCAGTGGCCCAGTTCCGTCGTGATGCCTTTGAGGAACTTGGCGCGGACGGGGGTGTTGAAGTACAGCCGGTTCACGGTCACCCGCGTGCCGGCGGGCGCGCCCGCCTTTTGGACGTCGCGCAGCACGCCCCCGTCCACGTGGATTTGCGTGGCCGACTCGTCCCTGGCGCGGCGGGTCGTCAGGGTAAACCGGGAAACGGACGCGATGCTGGCCAACGCCTCGCCGCGAAAGCCGAGCGTGTGGACCCCGTCCAGGTCCTCGGCGGAGCGGATTTTGCTGGTTGCGTGCCGCTCGATGGACAGCAGCGCGTTCTGCTCCGACATGCCGTGGCCGTTGTCGATCACCTCGACCAGTGTCCGGCCGGCGGCCACGATGCGCACGGTGACCCGCGTGGCCCGGGCGTCCAGCGCGTTCTCCACCAGTTCCTTGATCACCGACGCGGGACGCTCCACCACCTCGCCCGCGGCGATCTTGTTCGCCACATCGTCGGGCAGGACGCGTATGTTTGGAATGTCGGACGACGGTGCCATAACGCTTGCCGGGCTCCCTGTTGCCAGAACCTATTCTAAAGCATCCCCCTGTTCCAGGCAATACCGCCCGTCTTCGCCCTGCACGAGGAAACCTCCGGGCCCGTTTGGCGGTCTACGACACAGTTCGGGGCATTCCGGTCGCCCGGTGGCAATTGGTTCAAAGATCGGCGGACTGAACGCGGCACAACTGTGTAATCTGGACTTCCGTTCCGAAAAAAACCTTGCCTTTTTTGACAGGTTATAGTATTGTGATACCAGCAGATGAAATGGTGGTTGGCAATCTTGGCACGGAAGCGCTCAAAGAACATCCCGGTTACAGGCATCAGAAAATGAGACTAAAGTGCGCGGCACCAAGGAATTGGCTGTCATGCGCCGTGTTAATGATGCTCATTTATTGGACGCTCCATTTTATGCATGAGTATGGTGTACAATTGAATGCAAGGCCACCACTGGATGTGGTCACCCGGTAAACGTGAAGTGGCCCAATTTGCGGCGAACCGGGTTGTCGTGAAGCGGGATTATTGGCAGACTAGTCAATGCGATATTGCCCGTGGTGGGGAATGTCGTTTGATCTTGAGCAATCTTTAGTCTTAACGCACAGGATGGTTTGGTTATGAAAGAATCTAGCGCGAATTTGGTTAATGGGCGTCAGGTGACGCGCAGGCGCGTTGCCTTTGTGCCTGCCATGCTGGTCGTGGTGGCTTGCCTGTGCGGCGTTGTTGCCGCGCCGGCCTTTGCCGCGCCGCAGCTCCTGGCGCCACAGGCCGAAGTTATTGCCAGCGTTGCGTCCAGCGCCTCAGAAACCGGCTCCTACACCGCGCCGGCCGGCAAGAACCGGGTCCTGGTGCTTACGACATCAACGTATAAATCATCGTCGGGAAACCAGGGCGATGCGATCGTTTCCACCACCACGCTGCCGACGTGGAACGGAAAGACATTCACCAAGGCGGAGGGAGGCATCCTTCTGATTGGCACCACCAACGGGCATGGCGTGGAACAGTTCTATGCGGCGATTGGTGATTCGACCGTCACCCAGACCTTCAATCTGTCGATAACCTACCAGGGCAGCATCGACAGGAAACAGGCGGCGATAACCTGTTTGGGCAACATTGATCAGACGAGTCCGCGTTCCGGCGTCACGTACGGGGCCTACGCAAACAGCGGCACCGCGAC
>CAIXUF010001295.1 GCA_903922535.1 Candidatus Hydrogenedentota bacterium | reverse complement strand
CTGCCGGTTTCGCTGGGCGGCGGATACCGCCGTGACAACACCCACATTGAGGATGGCATGCCGCGCGTCGCCAATGGCGGGAACAATGAGGTCTAATCCGCTCAGCGCACACCATTTCTGGAGCGGCATAAGGTTGCCCACCGTAGCCGATTGTTGCACGAGATCGTCCTCAGGGCTGATATGCCCAACCAGAGCGAGCCGATGAGCGCGGCACCACTTCGATACCGGCGCCAGCCAAGCCTCCTCGAAACGCCGGCCCACCCATTCCCGGAAGTCCATACGCGTTCGCATTTCGACCGGATCCCCGCCGAGACGAAAGAGATGCTCGAGGCAGAGGCGCAAGTCGTAACCGTAATACGGGGCGAAAGATTCGAACATGCCGGGAGTCCATGGACGACTTGCATTCGGCTTGGGTTCATCCATAAATATGGCCGGAATCTCGCGCCCGAAGTAATGACCGAGCGATCGGGCATAACCCTCATAGATGTGCTGGATAAAACATTGCGTCGCCGCGGGATTCAACGTGTCGATCACCGTGCCCCAGGGATCAGACTGCCCCTGCGCAGCGGCCACATAGACAACCAGTGTCCAGCCGGCAGGCAGAGCCGGCGCACGAATACCGAATTCCAACGCACAGGTCCTGGCGCGGGGACAACGATAACGGGGAACACCGGGATAGTACCACCGGCTGTCCCAAGTCGTCGCCACTTCCCAATGACGACGGATAACCCCGACCTGAGCAGTCAAATCCACGGGTGAAGCGTTGCTGCCCTGCGGCGGCACCGCGCCGGCCCACAGCAGTTTTCCGGTCGGACATGGAAAAAGACTACCGGCCTTGATGCCGGGTGGCGCCGCATGACGTTCAATGCCGCGGGCAATGAATTCCGGATGTTCCGTGGCAATCCAACCGCCGGCATTGCCGCTGGGAAAAGGATCTTCATCGTACAGCCAGAGTTGAACGCCCGCGCGCGCACATTCGTCGGCAATCATCCGCATGACGTCAAACCAGGCTTGACCGCCATAAGGAACCAGCAGACCATCCCGCGGATGCGGAACGACAGCGCCAACGCCCGCCTTGGCGAAGGCCCGAACCATCCGACGGATGGCGGCCGGACGGCAATCGTCATTAAGCATCCAGAAGTAGACTAATCCGTCGGGGGGGAAATGTGCTGCCCTTGGTGTCTTGTCGTCTCGCACAAGCATGCTCCTCTTTCAGTGGTTCAGCGGCATCCTGTACTATTTGTCTTATGAAAACAAGAGGCGGGATTCTTCACCCTCACGGGCATCCGGGAAGCAATCGCTATGCAGGGGTGAAGGTGCCTGGGGTATATGAGATTGCGAACGTGAGCACGCGCTTTCGTGCCGCGTCCCGGTCAAGCCCTGGATAACGCGGTCTTCATCGCCGCAGCGGCCTCGTTGTATTCTTCGATCAACGTCGCGACCAATTGCTTGACCGATATGATGGCCTGGGCACGATAGGCATTCAGCCCGGCGAAGGCATATCCGTGGTTGAACTGTCCCCGCTTGGCGCTTACCAGAGCCAGTGCGATGCAATACGGGCTGTGTTCAATATCGCAGGTGACAATGCAAAGATAAGGGCAACGGAAGGGCTTCTTCTCTCCCTTTGCCACGTCATCCAGAAAAGCATTCCGGATGGCTCGCCCCGGCATT
>CAIXUF010001294.1 GCA_903922535.1 Candidatus Hydrogenedentota bacterium | reverse complement strand
AGAAGACCACCTTGCGGACGTTGATCTCGACCAGTTCCCTGTTCGGGTCCGCCCCCTTGAACTGCGCCCAGATCGTGGTGTTGTCCTTGTCCACCTGGCCGAACCAAAGCGGGGTGTCGCCCGCGGGCTTTAACACCTCGTCCTGCTTGGCCGCCTCGGTCAGCCATTCGCCGTTCAGATAAACCGCGCCGGTGTGATGCTCGCGATCCTTGGGATTAAACCAGTCGCCGTGGATGAGATCACTGTACGGATTGTAGCCGCCGAAGAACGCATTGGGCAGCACTGCCTTCCAGGTGTCGTTCTGAACCTTCCCCCAACCGGTCACAACTTCCGACCCCGTGATCTCCGCCTTCTCACCCGGCGCAGCCTGATAGACAATGCGCTTCGCGTCGGACTCGCCGCCGCGCGGCGGGGTGACGCGCTCGCGGTAGACGCCCTCATGCACGGTGATCACGTCGCCCGGCCGCGTCGCCCGCGCCGCCGCCGAGACCGTCTTGAAAGGCTGGTCCGCGCTGCCGGGGTTGGCGTCATTGCCCTTGGGCGAAACGTGGAATTCCACGGCAATGGCTACCGGAGCGATCAGTGCCAGCAGGAGGAATGTGCATGCTCTCTTCATCGTCTTCCCTTTCGTTCACCTATCGTTCAATCTGTACATGGCGTCCGCCATTGTGGCGGACGTGTCTTTCGTGGCATGGGCGTCCCGCCCATGTCGCCCGAACACCGGCAAGACGCCCGTGCCACCACTCTCGTCACCTGGCGATGAGCACCGCGTTGATGTGAAACTCGTTTCCCGTGCTCTCGGAATTCTTCTCGTCAAGCAGCGTGACACGCAGGGTGTGTTTGCCCGGCGCAAGGTCGCGGGCGACCAACTGAAACGGGACATAGCCGCCCCAGTCGGCACTGAACCACGCATCCATCTTCACCGGCGGCTGGTCGTCGACCCGTGCCTGGGCGATGCCCATGGCGCCTTTGATGCGGTAGAACAGCAGGCTGACCGCCTTGCCCTCCACGGGGAATTCCAGCGTGCTGCCAGGCGCGGCCGTCTTCCAGCCCTTGCCAAAGAAGCTGCCGAATGCGGGGTCCGTGAACGCCTCCCATCCTTCATTCTTCGTCGGCGTGATGGTATCGGCGTTGTAGAAGCCCGCGGTCTCGAAGAGATTGGCCGTCTTCGGTTCGGGCAGGGCCGGAAGGGCGGGCAGGTCCTTGTCCGCTGGCAGGTCTTTGAGCACCCTGGCACAGATATCGGTCATAAACTGCGCACAATAGACGTGGCCCCGGTCGTTGGGGTGCGCCACGTCAGCCTCGATGTCCATCCAGGCGATGCGTTTTGCCTCAATCTCCGGCCAGAGCGCGTCGCGGAAACTGGCCATGGGCAGGCCGTAAAGCTTCCCAATTTCAGCGTGGGCCTGCTGCGTGTTGTTGCCCTTGTTATCCATCGTAAACAGCAGCATCACCGCGGGCTCGTTGGGCTCCTTGAGAATGCGCCGCACCAGTCCCTCCAGCGTCTCCGCGGCCATGGGATTGATGGCGTCGTTGACTGCATACTCGACCATGACGATGTCCGGATGTTTGTCCAGCAGATGTGCCTGCAACCGGTGCGTGCCGAGGTCGGAGCAGGTGGCGCCGATACCCGCGTTGACGAAGGTGATCTTCGCCTGCGGAAAGGTGTCGGTCCACCACTTCGCGGCAAGATTGCCCCAGGACAGTTCGGGCTTGCTGGCCATGGCCCCGGCGGTGATCGAGCCGCCAATGACCCCGACCACCACCGGCTCGCCGCGCCGCGCCTTCGCCAGCACATGCTGCAGCCGGGCCGTGTTGCCCATGTCCACCAGCGACCGCTTGAGAATCGCCGCCTCATCCTGCGCGAAGCACAACAGCGGCAAAGTCAGCACAACGGCCAGTAGGCATGAAATCTTTAAGGAATTCGGCTTCATGAAGAGCATCTCCGGTTTGTTGGCAGCCGTCTTGCGGCAAGAGACCATCATAATACAAAGGCAGGACCACGAAATACACGGAAGAGAACATAGAGGGGCCAGCGTGTACGGCTGCATGGGGCTGCCCAACCAGTTTTCTTCTTTGCGATCTTTGTGTTCTATGCGGTTCATTCCATAAGGCAATTCACCATAGAACTTCTTCCGCAGTTGACGCAAACACTGCCGCTGTTTCCGTGTAATTCCGTGGTTGAGACAGTCTTCTGTTCTTCAAAGAAATGGTCGGGCAGTTTCTCCGCGCCGTCACTCCGCGTACAGCCGCACATAATCTATGTCGCACTCACCGACGGCACCGGGCTCGGTGTAGTCATCGGGCTTGCCATGGCAGGGCACTTTTCCGATGAGCACCTCCGTTACGGCACTCCCCACCGCCGCAAAGGGAAAGGAATGAAAACGCGTGTAGTGCGCGCCGTCGGTGCTATATTCGACCACCCCCGTCTTGTCATGCCACCGCGCGCGCAGCCACACCCAGGCATTGGGATCAAAGGCCGGACCCAGCGTCTGCACGGGCGGCGAGTCCACCTGCAAAACACCGTCGCTGCGCGCGCCGATGCGGAGCGCCTCGCCGTTATCCCACCGCACCATCGCCGCCGGGCCCCATGACATGCCCCCGTCGCTGCCATGCCGCAGCTTGATCTCGAATCCGCCCACCGTCTTGTTCACGGGCAGCTTCAAATACGCGAAGGTGCTGGCACGGGCCTTGACATGCAGGCATCCGTCCGCCACCGACAACGCATCGGGGTTCAGCGGAGAGACAAGATTCTCCGCCGCGGGCATTGTGTCAAACTCGAACGCGGCCACCGTGGCGGGCGGCGACTCCGGACCCTTCAGGAACGCGGCGGTGGCGTCAGCCTTGGCGCGGGCCTGCTGCTGGCGCTCCGCCACAAGCCGGTCCACTTCGGCATGGTATTCGGGTGTAAGCCTGGGCCGGTATTCCTTGGCGAGGAAGTCGGACATGCCGAGGAGCGTGTGCAGCCGCGCATTCGCCTTGAGCGTGGATTCCAGCAGCGGCGCGGTCATGGGCTTGCCGCTGTTGTTGCAGAGCACGCCGATGCAGTTGTTGATGTTATAGCCGGACACGAAGAAGCGCAGATAGTCGAAATCGCCGTAGAGTTGATCCACCCCCTCGCCGCGGAGCTGAATGTCCGTGTAGGCATCGGCCTGCGGCATGTACATCTGCGACGAGCCCCATCTGCCCAGTTCCACCGTCGAGTGCCACTCCAGGATGCCATTGTCGCCGATGATGCGCCGGGCATGCCGGGCCAGCGCATAGAGCGCCGCCGGGTTTTTGGCATACTGCCCGTCGAAATAGAGTCCGTCCGGCTTGAGGTTGTCCATCACCCGCGCAATCGCGTCGAGGAACAGGTCCATGTTCTCGCCGTCGTAGATGGCGCCGGGGCACACGCCCGGCTTGTCGTTGACCGCATTCTTCTCCTGCGAGGTACCCTTGAGGAAGTAGAACGGACTCGTGTACACGATGAACGGCATACCCATCCCGTGAATCGTATTGCGGACGCGGTTCCATTCGTCCATCCCGAGACGGGGCACAAAATCGAGGTTCCAGTCTTTCCAGAGCATCACTTCCGACTGGAGCAGCACCACGTTGCCACAGGGTTTCCAAGAGCGCAGATCCTCATCGGGCGGGTAGGAAGTCTTGTCCGACCAGTGCCAGATCACCTGCTCGCGCAGTGACCGCTCCCAATCATAAGGCTTGGGCGGGCACACGCCCACGGCCAGCACGGCATTCTCCGGCAGCGGATACATCGCCACGGGACTGCCGTAGGGATCGTAATGGTCCGGCAGTTCAGGCTCGGAGCAGTACAGCCCGAACCCGCCCAGTTCGTCCACAATGAGGTGGTTCGTTTCCCACGACGCATTCCACGCCGGGGCAATCTCCGTGCGCACTGCCACGCGCAGCGGCGCATGCACCTGAAGCATGAACAGCGAATCGCCGTTGACGCGCATGGTCGCCTTCGGCTCGTCGATGGTAACGCGGGCAAAACCCGTCCCGCCGTGCGTGACCCTCATCCCTTGCAGCGGCCGGCCCAGATCCAGTGCGGCCACGGGCCGCTCTCCGCCAATCCGTTGCCGGAACGACACCACGCCCTTTGCTGCGTCCATCACCACCACCGCGCCGGTGGTGGTGATCATGACGGTCCCGTCCTTCTCCGCCACCGACTCCACCGTCATCCCCCGCTGCGCCTCGGGAAACGCCGCCGGGTCCATGAGGTCCTGGAAGGTGGGGATGGCGGCGTGGACGGTGGCGGCGTGGGAAATGAACAGTGCGACAATGAACAGAAGGCATCTCATTGCCAGACAAGTGCGATTCTTCATGACCCCTCCTTTATGGGACAGTTGGGACGGACACAAGTTCACTCCAGATATCGTCCGCGGAGAGCGCAATGAAAACGCGCACATCCCGAATGTTGTGGCGTTGTTCACCCCCGTAGAGCGCGCTCAGCCATTTCCGAAGTCCGGTGCTGGACACATTGGACAGGGACGCGCAGTTGACCACCCGCCGCACCCGGCCGGCCCGCAACTTCCGCAAGTCTTGGAACTGAGACAGGTCATGCACGTGGACCAACGACCGCAAGGCGCGTTCGACATGGGTTTGCAGGTAGTTGTTACAGAAGCGCCGCGGTCCAAGGATCGTCACCACGGGGTATTCCGTAGCGGCTTGAAACAGTTCTGCTGTCAGTTTCCGGGGAACCATGAACGCAGTATAGGCAGAGATTGTGCAAATCGCAACCAAAAGTTACGATTCGCACAATTGTTATGCAATCCATTGACATGTAACACTTTATGGTTATGCGGCATCTCCCTTGAAGTTCCCGTTATTGGTCAAGAGGGACACGATCTGGGGGGGGGGCGCAAGATGAACCCGTGAAGGTGTCTATCTGTCGAAATCCTGGTCTTGTTCTTTCTTGAGGGCGCGGCAGACAAGCTCCTCGGTTTGCTGAAAAAGCGCGGCCGGGAACCCAAACGGTTCCCGGCCACGCTT
>CAIXUF010001293.1 GCA_903922535.1 Candidatus Hydrogenedentota bacterium | reverse complement strand
TCAGCCCGTGGAACTTCCCGTTCAATGTCCCCTGCCGCAAGGGTGTCCCGGCGCTGATGGCCGGTAATACCGTGGTCTTCAAACCCGCCAGTCTGACGCCGCGCACCGGCGTTTGCTTTGCCGAGGCGTTTGAGGAGGCCGGACTTCCTCCGGGGGTGCTCAATCTCGTCACCGGCGAAGGATCCGTGGTGGGCGAGGAGTTCGTCACCAACCCACGGATAAAGGCGATTTCATTCACCGGATCGACGCCGGTCGGGATGGGCATCCACCGAAAGGCCGCGGAGACCCTGGCGCGGACGCAGCTCGAAATGGGCGGGAAGAACCCCGTGGTGGTGCTGGCGGACGCGGACCTCGCCGAGGCCGCCGATGCCACCGTACTGGCGGCCTTCGCATGCGCCGGACAGTGGTGCACGTCCACAAGCAGGGCGATCGTCGAGTCGGGCGTTTATGATCAGTTTCTGGAGATGGTCAAGGAGCGCGTCGCCCGAATCACGGTCGGCAATGGGTTTGATCCCGGCGCAACCATGGGCCCGGTCTGCGGAGAAGCCCAATGCAGGGACATACTCCGGCACATCGAGACAGGCTGCGGGCAGGGAGCAACCCTCGTCACCGGCGGAAAGCGAATCACCGGACACGGAATGGACAAGGGTTGTTTCATCGAGCCCACCGTGTTCACCGGTGTCACGCCTGACATGACGATCGCCAAAGAGGAAATCTTCGGCCCGGTACTGGCC
Source organism: Candidatus Hydrogenedentota bacterium (assembly GCA_903922535.1). Next base: position 4,006 of record CAIXUF010001293.1, on the reverse strand, counting down.
CTGATGTGTGTCCGCGATTTCGACGAGGCCGTGTGCGTGGCCAACGATGTCGAATTCGGTTTGAGTTCATCCGTCTTCACGGCATCCCTGTCGAAGGCGTTGACCTTTGTTGAGAAGACGGAGACCGGGCTGACCCACGTCAACATGCACTCCGCGCTCAAAGAGCCCCAGATGTCGTTTGGCGGCATCAAGCACTCCGGCACGGGACTGCCCGAAGCGGGCAAGACCGGAATCGAGTTCTTCACGCGTCACAAGGTCGCCTACATCAAGTACCGTTGACCCGGCGCGCGGGCTCAGGGAGCGGAAGCCGTTCCCGCGTCGGGTGCGGCCAGCTTGCTGGTTTCATCCAATACCATTCCCTTCCCGGCCCCACTCAGGTCGCAGCCGGAAACGAATGCCCGTGAATCTTCCACCGCTTGGAGAAAGACAGGAACGCCCGGTTCGGCATCGCAGTCGCGGACGTTGGCACTCGTCTTCCTGAGACCGATTGCGGCCTGTGCGGGCAGCGCGGCAAGGCCGCGCATGCGGATCCCGCGAAGGTCTGCGTCAGAGACCTCCCGGCAGAACACGCCGTTTTGCCATGCGCCCCGCGCCGCGCGCAGGTCGATGTCGACGTCCCGAATCCGCAACCCGTCAACCCGCGTGCAGTAGATCGCATAAGGGTTCGTGGCCGCGCCCCAGACGCCGCTGGCGGCGGGAGCGGCGTCCTTCGGCATCTCCCCGGTCAATAGAAGTTGGAGGTTCGAAAGCGTCACGTTTTCGCAGTGTTTCTTGTCGAAACCGCCGACATAACTGCCGTACCGCGACTGCGCGATGACGTTGGACACGAGGATGTTCTTCAGGTGCACCTGCGATTCTTCGCCCGTGTCATTGCCCATCCAGAAGTAAATCGCCTGATTGACATTCCGCATGGCGATGTTGTTGAAGGTGATGTTCTCGCAACGGCTCCCCTTGCGGATATTGGGCAGCCCCGGCAGAATGCTGATGATGTCAAGGCCGATGTCCGTGTCGAAGATCGACAGATTGCTGAACGAGCAGTTCCGAATGATGGAGTCGCCCTCATACCCAATCCGCACGCCGCAGGCCGGCACAGAGCACAGAACACAATTGGCCACAGTGATGTTCTCGCAGGGCTTGTCCTCGCCGAGAAGGCCCGCGTCGCTCTTGATGGCGATGGCATCGTCGCCACCGTCGATCGAGCAATTGGCGATGCGCACGTCGTTGCAGCAGTCGATGTCGATTCCGTCGGTGTTCGGCCCGTCGTGGGGGTTGCGAATGGTGATGCCGTCGATGTTGACGTTGTTGCAGCCGATCGTCCAGAGGGTGTAACAGGGGGAATTGATCAGGGTTACATCTCGAAACAAAAGGAAGTCGCTTTTCACAATCGCGATCAACGCCCGTGGACGGGTGGGCATCGGCTTTCTGACCATGGCCGAAAGCATTTCCTTGAACCAGAACTCCGAACCCTGGCCGTCAATCGTGCCCCGGCCCTCAATCGAGGCGTTTCGGACGCCGTCGGCATAAATGAGAAAGCCGCCGCCGCTGAAGGTTGAACTGGCGAATGCCGTGTCGCCGCCGGCGTTCTTGTGGGTGACCGGCGGATAGTCCTCCGGCCGTGCACTACCGCGAAGAACGGCGTTGGCCTCCAGCACCAGCCGGACATTGTCCTTCAGAAAAACGGTTCCGGAGAGGTACACGCCCGGCGAAAAGCACACGCTTCCCCCGCCGGATGCGCTGCACGCGTCAATGGCTTTCTGGATGGCCGCCGTATCGGGCGTGGCTCCATCCCGCACGGCACCATAGTCCTCAACGCGAACCATCCGGCCCGGCGCCGTTTCGGCGGCCATTCCCGATCCGGCCAGGCCGAAGACGAGCGTGACGGCCGGAAGCCAAGAACAGCACAGGTGTCGAATCATAAGATCTCCCCGAAAATGGCGCGTCAGCCCCATGCGGCACCCAGAATGGGAAACGCATGACGACCGTTCACGGCCCTTCCGAATAGACCACCATGTTGGTTGCCGAAGCATTGCTCAAGTTCCTCTCGCCGATGGTTCCCAAATTGTGGAGCAGGCAGCCCCGCGGAGCACCCGACTCGGCGATTCCGGAAGCGTTGGCCATGTTCAGGACCTGTATCGTGCCGGAATTCCGAAGCAGGGAAACCGCGCTCTCCGTTGTGTTGATGAGATGCGCGTCGCTGATGTGCAGGCTCTCGACCGTGGCCTTGGCGTCCACCACAACCGTGTCCGGCGCCCCCGGTCGCCGCTCGACACGGTCAAGATGGTGAATGGTCAGGCTCTTCACCAGAACTCCCGACGCAACCCAGATCAGCGGGGCGCTGGCACACCCCCACGCGTCGCTTGGAAGCGGATTGGCCAGGGGCGTGGCGGGTTTCGAACAGAAGACGCCGTCTATGAGGATGCTCTCAAACACACTTGGCGCACCGGGGTGCACGTCATGATGGGTGAAGGAAACCACGTTGTAGCGGTAGGTGCCGAAGATGTTCGACAGTCGCACACGACTCACGGGGGACCCCGCCGACAGCAGACGCACGGCCGTATACCCGTTGTCGCTGAAAACACCGTCCACCTGGATGTCGGAGATCGGCCCGCGCGCCATCTCGGCGATGCTTCCATCATCCGCATTCAGCGCCACCATATCGTCGTTGGTGGTCCCCTTGAGATTGGCCAAGCGTCCAAACCGGCAGTTCCCGTTGAGGTGAATCCCGTCCATGTTCAGCCGCAGCAGGTTGTAGTCAAAACCGATGTTCTCAATCGTGAACTGCTCGATGTTTCCCAGTTGCACCGCGAACGATTCAGGGTCCTTCAACGTCAAGTCCGCGATGCGCAGGTTTCGAACGTTGTTGAAACGGATGAGCACGCCCAGAAAACGCCCCGGATCATACGGAACCTGCGGTGAAAAATCATGCGGGGTTTGGTTGGCGTTGTTCCCGTCCCAGATGCCGCCCTGGACCGTGATGCCACGGTCCCCGCCGGATGGATCGCCGTTCGTCAACATGAGCGAATCAGCCTTGTCGGCAAGGCGGATGGTTGCGTTCGGGTCCGTCAGGATGGTCTGCCCGGAATGCACAACGAGGGCTTTGCTGATCACGTAGCGTGCCGGAGGCGAAGGCAGACAGACCGTCCCGGCGCGCGTGTCCAGCGCGGCCTGAATCCCTTCCGTGTCGTCATGGTTCCCGTCCCCAACCGCGCCATACTCCTGAACGCGAACCGTCGGGCCCGCCGGCGCGTCGGCGGCCCAACTTCGGGGTACTGCCAGCCCAAGAACGAGCGGGACAATCAGCAACCAGAAACAGCAAACGGTACGCATCATGGGATACTCCCAAGAAATCAAGGTTTCGGATTCTGGCATTCGGGCGGAAGCATGTGCTCGAAATCCGCCACCGGCCAGAAGCGCAACCGTTCAATCCCTTCCGGCACCGGTTGGGTAAAATGGACATAGGCCCGAACGTTGCCCTTCACCGTATACGAAATGGGCCCGCCCGCCGGACGTTCACTGGCGCCATACTGTCTGCCGCCGCTGCCGAAGATCTTGTACCCCGCCAGAAGACAATTCTCCAGATCCACATGCAGCAGTTTGCCGTCCAGCGTGTGGTAGATGACCCCCGTCGAGGGCTGTCCGCAGGGTTGCGAGAAGTTCAGGGAGAACAGGCGGCTGTCCTTGATGTGAACGCGCGTATAGCCCTCAAAACCGGGATTGCCCACTTGGAGGGCGTTGTCGGGCCCCACGAGTGTGCTGTTTTCAATGACGACATCGGGGTAGTCGTTCGGCTTTGGATTCTCGGCCCGAATGTATACGCCCGCCGCGTCCCCCCACCAATCCAGGCACATCGAGAAGCAGTCCCGGATAACGACGGGCTCATTGGGCCTGCCCACGAACGCGCCTATGCATATCCCCGAGAAGCGGCCAATGGCAACGCAATGCTCGGTAATGGTGGTGAATTCAGACCCCTTGTCAACCGTGAGGTCCCAACCCGAACCTTCCGCCC
>CAIXUF010001292.1 GCA_903922535.1 Candidatus Hydrogenedentota bacterium | reverse complement strand
GTTATCGCCGTGAATATTTCTGCAGTTACCCGGCACGGGCGCTGGTCATGCGCGTGACCAGCGACAAGCCGGGCACGGTGAGCTTCGACGTCAGCGTTGACCCGGCCCACAAGAAGCGCACGCCGGTGGTCACGGTCTCTTCGGAGCGGGGGCTGTGGGAGTTGAGCGGGACTATTGACGATAACAACCGGCCTTACCGGGTGAAAATTCGCGTCCTGAACGAAGGCGGGATGCTGACGAATGACGGACAGCGCCTGCTCGTGAAAGGCGCCAATGCCGCGACCGTCATCTACACGGTGGCGACGGACTACGAACAGAAACCGCCGCTGTACCGGGGCGCGGATCCGGAGGCGATCACCGCCGGGGCGTTGAAGAAACTGGAAGGCCGCGATTACCAAGCCATCCGGGCCGAGCACGTGGCCGATTACCAAAAACTCTATTCGCGCGCACAACTCCATCTTGATGGCGGGCGGGCCGACCGCGAATCGTTTCCCACCGACAAACGGTGGAAATTCTATTCACAACACGACTATGCCGACCTCGGCTTGAAAGAGCTGGCGTTCAACTTCGGGAAGTATCTTCTCATCAGTTCCTCGCGGCCCGGTGCGCTGCCCGCTGGTCTGCAAGGGCCGTGGACCTGTCATTATGGCGCTTATTGCCAGGCGAACTACCAGATCAACATCAATATTCCCTTGATCTATATGCCGGGGAATGTGCTGGGGCTTTCCGAATGCAACGAGCCGTTTTTGGAGTGGATCGAAGCGTCGGTTATTCCCGGCCGCGAAGTGGCCAAAGCCTATTATGGCACCGGCGGCTGGGTGAGCCACGCCACCGGCAATGTCTGGGGCCATGTCGCCACGGGAACCGATATCGAGTGGGGCGCTTTCCCCAGTGGCGCGGCGTGGGAATGTCGGCATTTGTGGGAACAATACGAGTTCACACAGGATGCGACCGCGTTACGGGCGCATTTCTACCCGGTGATGAAAGAGGCGGCGCAGTTCTGGCTGGAGAACCTCACCGAATGCCAAGGCTCGCTCATTGCCATTCCCGCCGTTTCGGCGGAACAGCGGTCGCCCAAGGGATACCTCCTGCCCCCCATGCAGGACATCATCCTGGTCCGCGACCTTTTCGACAACGTGATCAAGGCTTCTGAAATTCTCGGCGTGGATCCTGAATTCCGCACCCGTGTGGCCCAAGCCCGTGCCCGTCTGCTGCCGCTGAAGGTCGGACGGCTCGGTCAGTTGCAGGAGTGGATTGAGGATGTGGATGATCCGAACTGCCATCACCGGCATTTCATGCACATGCTGGCGGTGCAACCCTGCCAGCAGATCAATGCGCACACCGACAAGGCGCTGGCCGGGGCGGCGCGGGTCTCGATGAACCTGCGCGGCGACGGCGACAATGCCCAGCGGCTTGACCCGAACTACAAAAACACAAAATGTACCTGTACCCATTCCAAGTTTCAGGCCGATCCTTGTATCGGCGGCAACTGGTCGCGTTCCTGGAAGTGCTGGATCTGGGCGCGGCTGCTCGACGGCGGCCGTGCCGACAAAATTTTCTCCGAGATGCTCGGTGAAGCTGGGTTTGAGAACATGTGCACGCATCAGCATTTACCTCCGTTCACCAAGTACATGCAACTGGACGGCTCAGTGACAGCGCCCGGGTTCATGGCCGAGATGCTGATGCAATCGCAACATGGCGAGATCGAATTGCTGCCGGCGTTACCGAAAACGTGGCCCACCGGCAAGGTGACCGGCCTGCGCGCCCGCGGCGGCGTCATCGTGGACATCGCCTGGAAGGACGGCAAGCTCACGGACTACCACATCCGCTCGCAGGAACCGCGCGACGTGACTGTCCGCATTGGCGACACCACCAAAACCGTGAAAACGGAAAAATTTTAAGGGTTAACATGATCAAGACGATAGTCAAAAGTTGCGCGGTGGCTGTGGCCTTCATGGGGCTGGCGACGCTGGCGGCGGACGGCATCGCCGTCAAAAACGGCGAGAAGATCGCCTTCCTCGGCGACTCCATCACACAGTTCGCGGCCAACACTCCGGGCGGCTACGTTCATTTGGTGATCAGCGGCTTGAAGGCCAACGGGGTCAACGCCACCGCCATCCCCGCCGGGATCACTGGGGACGAGTCCGACGAGATGCTGGCGCGGCTCAAACCCGCCGTGCTGGACAAGAAACCCGACTGGGTGACGTTAAGCTGCGGCGTCAACGACGTCTTGCACGGTTGCGGCGTCAAGGGCGGCGTGTCGCTGGAGGACTACAAGAAGAACATCACCGCCATCGTCGACCAGTGCCAAACCGCCAAGGTCAAGGTGATGGTCCTGACATCCACCATGATCAACGAGAACCCAAAAAACCTCCTCAACCAGGGGCTTATCCCCTACAACGAGTTCCTCCGTGCCCTGGCAAAGGAGCGTAATCTGCCTCTCGCAGACCTCAACGCCGACATGCAGGAGGAGGTCAAGCAGGCCGTCGCCGCCGGAATCAAGGGCGATGCCCTGACCAACGGCGGCGTCCACATGGCGCCATCCGGCAACCAAATGATGGCCATCGGGGTACTCAAGGGCTTCGGCGTCACCCCGGAAGAGCTGGCAAAGGCCAAGGAGACCTGGCTGGATATCCCTGCCGCCTGTGAGATGGCATGCAAAACAAAAATCACCATACGCCAGTACCGACAGCTTACCGACAAGGCGATCAAGAAGGGCAAACCCGTCCAGGTGCTGCTCGACGACGCATTCATTAAAGGCCTGGAGAAGCGTCTCCAGGATAACAAGTGAAAGGAGTTCCCATCATGCGCGTTTTCTCTTTGGTCGTTGCGGCAACCTTCCTTGGCATCTCCGCTCTGGGTGCCGACACCGTCCTGGTCAAGAGCGGCGAGAAGATCGCCTTCCTCGGCGATTCCATCACGCAACAAGGGGCACGCGCACCGGGCGGCTACGTCCAATTGGTGGTCAACGGCTTGAAGACCAACGGCATCAACGCCACCGCAATCCCCGCCGGGGTCGGAGGGAACCGCTCCGACCATATGCTCGCCCGACTCAAGACCGACGTGCTGGACAAGCATCCCGACTGGATGCTCTTGAGTTGCGGCGTCAACGACGTCTGGCAGGGAGCGGGCGTCGGCGGCAAAGGCGTCTCCCTTGAGGACTACAAGAAGAACGTCACGGCGATCCTCGACCAATGCCAGGCCGCCAAGGTAAAGGTGCTGCTGCTCACTCCCACCATGCTCTACGAAGACATCACGTCTGCCGGAGAGACCAAGCTGGAGCTATACCGCGAGGCTGTCCGCGCCCTGGCAAAGGAGCGCGGCCTGCCGCTCGCAGATCTCGGCGTCGCGATGCGCGAGGAGGTCAAGCGGGCCGCCGCCGCCGGGCTCAAAGGCAAAGCCTGCACCTATGACGGCGTCCACATGAACCCCTCCGGCAATATGATGATGGCTCTGGGGGTGCTGAAAGCCTTCGGCGTCGGCCCGGACGGCCTGGTCAAGGCCGAGGCGGCCTGGCTGGACATCCCCGCCGCCTACGACATCTCGGGCAAACCAAGGATCACACTGCGCCAATATCACAAGCTCACAGAACAGGCCATCAAAGCGGGCAAACCCGTACAGGCACTGCTCGACGAGATCTTCGCGCAAAGCGTCGCGGAGACGCTCAAAGATAGCGATGCGTAAAGATTTGCGGCCCGGAAGACGACGGTGTTTTTCCCTTGGGTTTATTTTGGTTACCAGAACATCCAGTATAACACGACAAATGTCACCAAAACGGCAGCTGACATGACGCGGTAATCGGAAATTCCACGACCACATCTTGCCTTGAGCGGTTCGAGCCAGTTTTCCCACATCAGCGGTCGCGCCTCATCCTTGACCGGTTCGGCGATCATATAGGTGGCGACGACCTGGATGAGGACGCAGAGGCAGAACATGCCGAACGACGTCAGCATGAAATCCTTGAGCGCCACCCCGTAGACAAACCCGTAGACCGCCGAATGCTGAATCGCCTGCCGGGCAGCCGCTCCTTCACCGACAAAATACGCCTTGAAGAAATCCAGCACAAAGCAGATCGCGCCCATCAGCGAACCGGATACCATTGCGATGAAAGCGGCGCGTCCGCCCGCCTTTTTCCAGAATACCCCCAACAGGAAGACGGCGGTTATCGGCGGAGCGATGTAGCAGACCATGATTTGAATCCCCTTGAAAATCGTCTCATAATGGCCGAACACGGGCGAAAGCACGATGGCCAGCACGGTGGCGGCCACGGTGGTCCAGCGGCCAATTTTCACAAGGCTGTGGTCGGATGTCTGCGGCTTCCATCGCTTCCAAATATCGTACGAGAAAAGCGT
>CAIXUF010001291.1 GCA_903922535.1 Candidatus Hydrogenedentota bacterium | reverse complement strand
GCCGTCACTGGCGGTGTACGTGACCGTGTAGAGGCCCGGTGCCGCCGTATTCACCGTGTCGCCGCCAACCGCCACAGTCAGCCCGGTCGCGCAGTTGTCCGTGGCGGTCGCGCCCGGTTCAGTGTATGTGCCGCCGCACTCGACGATCATTGTGGCCGGGCCGTTCGGGGTGATGACCGGCGGCGTCGTGTCCACCACATTGACCGTCCGCATGACCTGGGCGGCGTGGTTGCCGCTGCTGTCGCTCACGTTGTACGTCACTGTGTAGGCGCCGGGCACGGCCGGGTTCACCGGGTTCACGGTGGCAATGCTGCTGGTCAGATCACCGTCACAGGAGTCGTCGGCCGTGGCGCCCTCGTCCATGTAGGTTGTGCCGCACTCGACAGTGACCGTGGACGGGCCATCAAGCTCTATCACCGGCGGCGTCGTGTCCACCCAATCGATCATGCGCTCAACCTCAGTGGTGTTGCCGTTGCCGTCGTCCGTTTCGTACGATACGTACTTGAAGGGCCTGGCTGATGTCACCGGGATCCAAGCGTTGCCGTAAACCGTTATCATCAGGCCAACTTCACAATTGTCCGCGGCGGTCGCACCGAACTCGGTGTAGGTGCCGCCGCACTCGACGGTCACCGTGGCCGGACCGTTCAAGGTGATGACCGGTGGCATGGTGTCAAGCACGGCCAGCATGGCCGTGCAGCCGGCGGAGTTGCCCGCCGCGTCGGTCACGGTGAGGGTGACAGTCATGCTGCCCGCGCCAACGACCGTGCCGGCCGCCGGTGACTGGGCAATGACCGGGTTGGGATCCGCGTTGTCTGTCGCGACCACCCCCGCAGTGAAGTCGGGCACAAGCGCCTGACAGGCGGCATTGACCGAAACCACCGCATTGGCCGCACAGGTGGTGATGACCGGCGGGGTCGTGTCTTTGACCACAGGCATCGCCTCATAGGCACCCATGTCCACACCGGCACCCTGGGGGCGCGCCACCCCAAGGATGTCCGTGGCGGGTGCGCCATTCGCCGTGCCCGTGTCTCTGCAGGGAGAACCCGGCTTAAGCTGCACATCGCCTCCATTGGCATTCACAAACAGCGGGTCTGCGCTGGTGTTCCCGGTTCCATCGTATCCTCCCTGAATACAGGAGAACGACACCACGGAAGAAGGGCCAAGGTCGAAGATTTCCGGCCCGGTGGGTGCGTCATCACCCCAAAGGATGCAGTTCGCCAACGTCGGGGAGCAATCCAGGTTACACAGCCCGCCGCCAAAATCGGCCGAATTGCCGGTGAACGTACAGTTCGTCAACACCGGCGAAGAGGCGTAGTTGAACATGGCGCCGCCCCAGGCGCCACTGGACAAGTTGCCGATGAACGTGCAATTCGTCAATGCAGGCGAGGAAGAGAAGTTGCACATGGCACCACCGAAGCCGCCATCGGACGAATTGCCGATGAACGTGCAGTTCGCCAGCGTTGGGGATGCGGATGAGTTGGACATTCCGCCGCCGTTGGCCCCACTTCCCCGTGTCACGACAAAGCCGTCCAGGAGGGCGTTGTCCGCGCCATACACACAGGTTCTCGCGTTCTGGCCGTCAATCTTGCAGACCTGCGCGTGAAAGTCCCGCTGGCCGCGCTGGCTTTCCGTGCCGGCAAAGCCGGCATAGAGGCTCACTCCGGGCTGCATCGTCACGACGAAATCACCCCCGGCAACATAGGTGCCTGCGGCAACCCAGACCTCACCGCCACCGTTACTGTAGGCGGCATCCACCGCCGACTGAATATCCTGGAACGCCGAGGCCCAAGAGGCCCCATCCCAGGGACCGGCGGTGTTCTGCGCACTTACCAAGATTTGCTGCGCGGCAAAGGCTGGTGCGGACAACGCGCCCAGACACATCAAGACCGGTCCAAGCACCATCATCTGAAAGGATTTCATTTTGTTCATGAGTCTATCGTCCTCCTGCATTGCCGCGTGTGGGGCGGGCTGTCTGCCTTGACCGAGAGATAACTGAGCATGGATCTGCAGGATACAGCGGATGAAAAGCACCTCGGTTCTGCTTCATTGCCCTGTTTCGTCCTGTGTTCACCCATCTCGAAATGGATTCCTTGATGTCAGGAGCAAGCGTTGCGTGGCTCAGCCGCGGCCAAGGAAATCGAAATCCGGACAAGAAACTCGGCACGCGACAATCACCTTCACGGCACAGCAACCTGCCGACTGGCAAGCATCAATGACTATTGGAGAAGATGTATGGAGTCCCTGTATGGACGTGCTGGATTAATGAGGGGCAAGGTGAAAGGAATGAATGCATCCGGAATACTCCGGCTTGGCTGAAACAGTTCGACAAGGTGTCCTGCGGCGGGTTGCACCCTGTTCGGTTCTGTCTCCCGTCTTCCCCGCCAGGCAGGTGCGATCTGGCATCCAGGGAACCAAAGCCGGTGACGGCTCCCCCGCAGCCACACGCCTCCCCCCAGGACTCCACCGCAATGAAATACCCGCCGCGCCTTTGCTTCCGCATCTATCCCACCTTCCACCTGAGACTGCACCAAACCGCCGTGAGGTCCGCGCGGCCACCCGTGCGAAGAACCTCCGTTTCAATACTACCGCATCTATCCTGGCATGTCAAGCGAAAAGTGATAAAACCATTGCCCTCGAAAGTCTGTCCGACCGAAATTGACACAATGTAATATAATTAAGAATAATGGCGTTGACAATGCAAGCGCAGTCGAAGAGAATCCATGCGAAAGAGGAAGAAATGGAGAGAGGCTGGTCAGACCTGTCGGACAGAACGGCCCTTGGGAAGAGTCCGGGAGGCCGTCCCCACCCGGCTCGTTGATCTTGTGGCGGTATTCCCCATCAACAACCCATTCCTGAGTGAGGCCCTGCGTGTGACTTTTGGAAGACGTCATGAAAAGAAATCGGACAGCGGTCCCAAACCAGTCCAGATCTGGAAGACCACCACGATCCGGGCGGCGGGACCGGACAGTTGCATCAGGACAGTTGGCTCGTAGATCCATAAAAGCTAGTCTCATAAACCAGAAGTCGTGATTTGAATCATTCCCCAGCAGCACCCGATCACGCGAACAACAAGGGCGTATGATTGAGAAGATCGCCTGACGCATGGTGAGGGACCAAACGCATTCAATCAACAACACAACGACCGCACGTCTTTGTGCGCCAACGGGAATATACGTTTTTCGGGAAATGGCGGTTCCTACGCCTTCGGCCCAAGTCCCGCGATGCACTGGTCTTCGCGGACGACTTTGCGGGGACCACCGTCAAGGCTGGTGGACCAGTCCTGCGTGGCCGCTTCGGCCTCGAAGCTGTCGAGTATGCCCAGCGCCTTGGCGCGGTCATAGATGAGCTGCCAGGCGCAGTCGAGGCCCTGGTGGACTTCGCATTCGCCATCGCGCGAGCCGCCGCAGGGGCCATTGAGCAGGCGCTTGGCACAGCGGGTGAGCGGGCAGATCCCGGCGAATTCGCCAAGGCGGCACGCGCCGCATCCGGCGCACTTCTCGGTCCAAACGCCCTGGGACTCAAGAATGCCGATAAACTGCGTGTTCAAACCGGGATAAACCGGCGTGTTGGGGAAGCGCTCGGCCAGCGCCTGCACACCCGCGCCGCAGCCCAGTGAGACGATGGCGTCATAACCTTCCACGCGTCCCGCAAGGATGTCGATGAAGGCGTCCTCGCACTGGCGCTCGATGGTGCACTCGTCCACCTTCACGTCGCCGTGGCCGCCGAGTTTGAGCGACATGCGCAGCGCCGAACCCAGTATGCCCGCCTCACGTTCGCCGCCTGCCAGGCAGACGGTGACGCAGGTGCCACACCCGACCAGCAGGACGCGCTTGTGCTTCTTCACCATGTCGCGAATTTCAGGCACTTTCTTGCGATCGGCGACTATCATTTCTTTTCTCCTGCAATGGCCAGTGCGGCCTTTTCACTCATTTCCTGGATTGAACTTTCGACATGCCCGCGCGGCACGCGCAGGGGGCTCAGCCCCAGTTTCGCGATGCGCGCGCTCATCTCGGTGACGATCTCGGCGAACCGGGGGCCTTCCGCCGAGGACAGATTGAACATTTCCAGACGCTCGGGCTCGATGCCGATTTCCTGGAGCATTCTTTTTGCACGCTCAACGCGGCGGCGGGCGCGAAGGTTGCCCTCCTGGAAGTGGCACCCGCCCTCCAGGCAGCCCGCCACGATCACGCCGTCCACGCCGCGCTCAAACGCGGCCAGAAGGTAATTGACCTCGACCTTGCCCGTGCATGGCAGCCGCAGCACGCGCACCGTGCCGGGATACTTCAGCCGCATGGTGCCCGCCAGGTCGGCGGCGGCATAGGCGCAATAGTGGCAGCAAAAGGCGACAATGATGGGTTCGTTTTCCATGGATCTATTCCAGTCCTTTGTGCCAGCGGGGCTGCGCTATGCCGACCGTCTCAAGATACTCGGCCTCCATGACTCCGCCCGCTGGACCCTCCAGTAGCAGGTAGTCGAGCGCGCGCAGAATCTGTGTGTCGAGATAATGGTGCAACTGAATGGCCTTGGCCGGGCATTCAGAGGTGCAACTGCCGCAGCCCATGCACACGACGCCCTGGATCTCGGCCTTGTTGTTCTCCCCCACCTCGGGTGCGTGGTACGGGCAGACGTGTACGCAGGTCATGCACGAGATGCACTTGTCCGGGTCCACCCACGCAATCTGCCCGCTGACAGGCATTGCTTTGCGCGAGAGAATCGAGGCGGCACGGCCGGCCACGGCGTTGGCCTGCGAAATGGTCTCGCCGATGCTCTTCGGCGCGTGCGCCGTGCCGCAGAGGAAGATGCCTTCACTGGCAAAATCCACGGGGCGCAGCTTCACGTGGGCTTCCAGGAAGAAGCCGTCTGCGTTGAGCGGCACGCGCAGCAGTTCGGAGACGTCGCCCCGGTCCTCCTGTGGCACTATCGGCGCCGCCAGCACGACCATGTCGGGGACAACTTCAAGCGCGCGGCCGAGCGCGGGTTCCTGCACGCGGAGGCGCAGTGTGCCGTTCACCGCGAGTTCGGGCGGCTGCTCGGCCTCATAGCGGATGAAGAGCACGCCTTTCTCGCGGGCTTCGCGGAAAGCGGCCTCGCGGAACCCGTAGGTGCGCATATCGCGGTAAAGAACCATGATCCGCGCCCCGGGATACAGCTTCTTCAAATCGAGTGCGTTCTTCACGGCCGTGGTGCAACAGACGCGGCTGCAGTAGGGGCGTTCCTCGTCCCGCTGCTCGACGCACTGAATCATCACGACAGTGGCCTTCGCCGGCAGCGTGACCGCGCCCTTGTTCAGGCGTTCGGACAACTCAAGCTGCGTGAGCACCTTCCCGCTCTTGCCGTAGCCGAAGCTCGTGGGCTTGTGCTCGGTCGCGCCCGTGGCCACAACGACCACACCGTGCTTGACCTTCCTGGTCTCACCGTTGACCGCGATCTTGCTGGTGAATCCGCCGACGTGCCCCTCGACTTCCGTGGCCTTTGCGTTCAGGTAGACGCTGATGGAATTGGTGGCGGTGACCTTCGCTACGGCCGCATCAAGGAAGCTCTGTATGTTCTCGCCGTCAAGGCTGCGGTTGACGCGCCTTGCCGTTCCGCCCAGTGCGCCGGATTTCTCGACGAGATGGACGGGGAAACCCTGGTCTGCGAGCGCCAGCGCGGCCGTCATACCCGCGATGCCGCCGCCCATGACCAGCGCGCCCTTGCTGACCGGAACGGTCGCCTCCTTGAGCGGAAGCAACTCTGCCGCGCGGGCCACAATCATGCGCACCAGTTCGCACGCCTTGTTCGTGGCGGCCTCGGAATCGCCCGCATGCACCCAGGCGCACTGCTCGCGGATGTTGGCCATTTCGAGGAGATAGGGGTTCAAGCCGACGTCGCGCAGCGTGTCGCGGAAGATCGGCTCGTGCGTGCGCGGCGTGCAGGACGCCACCACCACGCGGTTGATCCGGTTTTCGACAATGACCTGCTTCATGCGCACCTGGCTGTCGTCGGCGCAGGTGTAGACCGTGTGGTCCGCAAAGACGACGTTGTTCAGCAGTCGCGTCTTCTCAACGACCCTGGCGACGTCCACGACGGAGGCGATGTTGCTGCCGCAGTGGCACACAAACACGCCCACGCGCGGCGGCTCGTCCGTAATGTCGCGTTCCGGGGGATACTGCTTGGCGCGGACCTGCGTGCCGCGGGCGGGCGCCAGCAGCGCCATCGCACGCGCGGCGGCGGCGCTGGCCTGCATCACTGTGTCGGGAATGTCCTTGGGCTCCTGGAACGCGCCGCCCACAAAGACGCCGGGCCGCGACGTCTCCAGGGGGTTCAGTTCGGAGGTCTGCGCAAAGCCCCATTTGTTCAGCGCAACGTTGATCTTTTCCGCCTGCTCGAGCAGGGTTGCGCTGGGTTCGAGGCCCAGCGACAGCACAACCATGTCGAACTCCTCCTCGACCTGCTTGAGGTCAGGGCCGAAGTACTTGAGCGCCAGGTTGTGCGTGTCGGGCATCTCAAATGTCTTGGAGATGAACGAGCGCACGTAGCGCACCCCCATCCGTTCCTTGGCCCGCGCGTAGTAGCGGTCAAAGTCCTTGCCGAAAGCACGCAGATCGAGAAAGAAGATGGTCACGTCGAGGTCGGGTTCGTGTTCCTTGGCGAGGATGGCCTCTTTCGTCGCGGCCATGCAGCAGACCGACGAGCAGTAGTCGTTGTCGCAGCCGCTGTCGCGGGACCCGATGCACTGAATGAAGGCGAGGCGCTTGGGCGTGCTGCCGTCCGAAGGCCGGACAATATGGCCCTGTGTTGGGCCGGAAGCCGACAGGATTCGCTCAAACTGGACGTTGGTCAGGACGTTTTTCGCATGGCCAAAGCCGAATTCTCCGCGGCGTGTCGCGTCGAAGGCCTCGAACCCGGGCGTCAACACCACCGCACCCACGTCGAGGTCGAAGGTTTTCTCCTCCTGCTCGTAGTCGATGGCGCCCGCCTGGCAAACCCGCTCGCACAGGCCGCACTCGCCAGTGCGGAGATGCACGCAATTGTCGGCGTCGATGGTGGGCACGCGCGGCGAGGCTTGGGGATGGGCCAGATCGATGTTGGGCCGGGACGTGAGACACTGGTCATAACGCGTGAGGTGCGGCTTGATGCGATGCGCCGTGATGATCGAAAGGTCTATGGCGCCGGTGGGGCAAACCAGGGCGCAGGCGCCACAGGCCTGGCACTGGTCCGTGGCCTCCCCAAAGGGCGTGCACACCCTGCGTGTCGCGCCGCGGCCGAACATGCTGATGGCGCCACGGCCCATGAGTTCGTTGCAGACCTTCACGCAAAGCCCGCACAACACGCACTTCTGGTTCTGTGCCGGTTCGAGAGGGGTGGTGTTGACCCCGAGTTCGGCGGCCAGCTTGGCGAGTTCGGGCGAGTCTGGTGCCTGGGCGAGAAGCAATTCGAGAATGGTCCGGCGCGTTTCGGCAATCGTTTCCGATTCGGTCCGCACCACCAACGCCCCCTGAACGGGGTAGCTGCAGGCGGGAACCAGCGTGGTGCCACGGGGCGTGTCGATCTCGACGAGGCAGATGCGGCAGGCACTGTAGGGCGTCATGCCGCGGTAATGGCACAGGGTCGGAATCGAGATGCCCATACCGCGCGCCGCTTCGAGAATCGTCGTGCCTACGGCGACCTCGACGGCGCGGCCGTTGATGGTTACGGATGCTTTATCTTGTGACAATGAGTCCACTGATCACCTCTCCAGCTTGTCTATATCCCTGTTCGCGCGGGCGTCATTCCGCCCGCACCGCGTCGAAGGTGCACACGTTTGCGCAGGCGCCGCAGGAAATGCAGGCCTTGCTGTCGATTCGATGAGGCTGCTTGGCCGTGCCGCTAATGGCGTTGGCCGAGCAGACGGCAACGCACCGGCCGCAACCGGTGCAGGCATCTTTGTCTATGGTGAACTTGACCAGCGCGCGGCACACGCCTGCGGGGCACTTCTTCTCATTGACGTGGGCCTCGAATTCCTGGCGGAAGTATCTCAGCGACGTAAGCACCGGATTGGGCGCGGTCGAACCAAGCCCGCACAACGATGCCGATTTCACGGTCTTGGCCAGGCGTTCGAGCAGGACGATGTCCTCGGGCGTGCCGGTTCCGTCACAAATGCGCGTCAGGATTCGCAGCATGTGTTTTGTGCCCTCGCGGCACGGTGTGCACCTGCCGCAGGATTCCTCGGCGGTGAAACCAAGGAAAAACTTCGCCAAATCAACCATGCAGGTGCCGGTGTCAATGACGATCATTCCGCCCGACCCCATCATGGAACCGGCCTCGGCCAGTTTCTGATAGTCGATCTCGAGATCGAGCATGGATTCGGGAATGCAGCCGCCGGAAGGGCCGCCGGTCTGCACGGCTTTGAGCGGACGCTTGCCCGCCATGCCGCCGCCAACCTCATAGACCATCTCGCGGAGCGTGATGCCAAGCGGCACCTCGACCAGGCCGGTGTTCTTCACGGCGCCCACAAGGGAGAACACCGTGGTGCCGCGGTTGTTTCCGGCACCCATCGAGGCGTACCAGGCCGCATCCCTGCTCAGGATGGCGCTGACACTGGCCAGGGTCTTCACGTTGTTGATGATGGTGGGCTTGCCCCACAGACCGCTCACCGCGGGATAGGGCGGCCGCGGCGACGGTTCGCCCGCGCGCCCTTCGATGGAGGCAATGAGCGAAGTCTCTTCACCGCAGACAAACGCCCCCGAACCTTTGCGCACCTTGATGCGAAAGGCGAAGCCGTTGCCGAAAATGTCGTTCCCGAGCAATCCGTGGGCTTCCGCCTCGCCGATGGCGTGTTCGACCGTGGAGACAGCGAGGGGATATTCGCTGCGGACATAAATG
>CAIXUF010001290.1 GCA_903922535.1 Candidatus Hydrogenedentota bacterium | reverse complement strand
CACGCGGTACTGTTTGCCGCCTGTCGTCACCACTGCGTACATGTTTCCATCTCCGTCATTTTTTATCGCGCCGTGCCGGGCCTAATGTGCCCGTCACGCCGCGTCTTCAAGCCTGGTCAGCCGACTGGTTCTGCGTCATGCCCGCATCAAACCGAAGGGTGGCCGTCCGCAACTCGGCAATGGCCGAGAGCGAGGCCAGATAACTGGACTTCGGGTTGTTCGGGGAGGGCAGGTTGTTTGTCATCGCCCGCAACTCACCGAAAGGCCCGACGGCCACAATCTCATGCGAATTGGTCGTGGCCGCCGGATCGGCAATCACACGCACCTTCGTCCGCTCGGCGCCGATGCCCGCAAGGCTGAGCGCCGCGGCAACGTTCACGTTGGCCGGAAAGGCCTTCACCGCGTCAAGCGCCGAACCGTCGAACACCACGAAGGGCTCTGTCAGCCCGTCTAGGCTGATGCCTTTGCTGACGAGATAAGGCGCGCCCTTGAGTCCCGCCGGCGGCTTGCGCGTGGTGAGCGTCACCGAGTCCAGCCCGGCCTGCATGGCCGAACGGATGCCGTCCAGCCCGCAGATGGCGCCGGAGGGCATGCAAATCAGAATGTTGCCCTGCCGCGCCGCGTTGAACAGGTCCGGGTTGAGCATCAGTCCGCCCAGGCTCATGATGAGGCAGTCCACCCCATGCTTCGCCGCGCTGCGCACCACCTCGGGAACGGCCGCCGCCACGGCGGCTTCAACAATGAAGTCGCAGGCGTTCGCCGTTTCATCAAGCGTGCCAATCACTGCATTCAACTTGTATTGCTGCCGGAGCCGCTCCGCCTTGCCGCCATCAACGTCCGTCAGGCCGGAAACCTCCGCCTGGATTCGTCCGTCCGCCATCGCCTCACAGAGCGCGGATGCAATATTGCCGCATCCAACAAGCCCAACTTTCATCGCGGCCATACGGCCCTCCGGCAAACGCATCCGCAAAATTAAACCGCGAACGCGCATAATAACGGCGTATTCTTCATTGTCAGGGAAAGAACCGCCGACTTGCTCCAAGACAAAGCGCACCGACACCGGTACACAAAGCGGACGAAGTCTAGCATACGCAACCCGAGTGAGTCAATCTATTTATGACGGGAAATCACCGTCCAAAGAGACCGGCAGGGATAATCTGGAACTCTGGAAATCAGGCAACAACTAAGGCTTGAATGGCAGGATGAGGCCATGAAACCCTTTCGCCCCTGTATTTCATGGACACGGTGCAGCGCTGGTCGCGCATTGTACCCGATTCCTGAGTTCCTGTTTTCCAGATTCTCCACTTTCTTTTCCAACGCATTGCGGGATCTAACCGTGGAACGCTATACTCTAGGCGTATCAGGTTGGCACTTCCAAAGAAAGGAAACGGTTTCATCATGCTGGGTGGTCTCGGTGACATAGCGAAAATGGGCGCTTTGCTGAAGCAGGCGATGGAGATGAAGGGGCGCATCGAGGAGGCTCGCGCCGAACTGGCGAAGATGGAGATCGAGGTCAGCGTCGGCGCGGACCCGGACACGGTTACGGTGCGGATGAATGGCGGGATGGAGGTCGTGTCTCTGAAGATTAGCCCCGAACTCATTGCCATGGGCGCGGAGATGGTGGAGTCGATGACGCAGGCGGCGGTGAACAAGGCGGTGCAGACGGTGCAGTCGCGGATTGCGGAGAAGCTGGGTCCGATGGCGGGCGAGATGAATATTCCGGGGCTGACGTAGCCGTGCGGGCGGTCTTTTTCGGCACGCCGGAACTGGCCGTGCCCAGTCTGGCCCTTGCCGCAGAGCGGCACGAAGTGATCGCCGTGGTCTGCCAACCGGACAAGCCGCAGGGGCGCAGCGGCACACCCACTCCCCCGCCGGTCAAGGTGTGGGCCGTGGAACACGGCATTCCGGTCCACCAGCCGACCAAACTCAATGACGGCACTTTCGAGGCGTGGCTGCGGGAACAGCGGCCCGATGTGGGGCTCATGGCGGCTTACGGTCGGCTCCTGAAGCAGCCGATTTTGGACGTGCCCCCCCTGGGCTGGCTCAATGTGCATCCGAGCCTGTTACCGCGCTGGCGCGGCCCCTCCCCTATCCAGACGGCCATTCTTGCCGGGGACGCGGAAACGGGCGTGACTATCATGCGTGTCATCCTGGCAATGGATGCCGGGGCCATTGTGCTCCAGCAGACGACACCCATCGGACCCGACGAGACGGCACAGGAACTGTCGGACCGGTTGGCGGTGCTGGGCGCGGAGATGCTGGTGGAGGCGATGGACCTGGTGGCGCAGGGCAAGGCCCCCGCAACGCCGCAGGACCCGGAAAAGGTCGTGTTCTGCTCGCTGTTCAGCAAGGAGGACGGGCGCATCCGCTGGGACGGCCCGGCGGGACGCATTCACAACCGGGTGCGGGCTTCGATTCCGTGGCCGGTAGCGCAATGCCTGTACGGCGGCGAGGTCTGCCGCATCTTGAAGACCGCGCCGGTGGACACCCCCGCCGACGCGCCGCCGGGCACGGTAACGCAGGTGCTCAAGGACCGGGTACTGGTGGCCACGGGCGAGGGTCAACTTGCGATCCTGCGCTTTCAGGCGCCGGGTAAAAAAGCGATGGACATGTCAGCGTTTCTGCTGGGACGTCGCATGGAACCGGGCGAACGGTTCGAGGAAATACACTAAATGCCTGTTGATCCGGTGCAGTGTGCCAGTGTGGCGCAGACATTCCTGTCTGCGTTCCTCAGATGTTTTCCAAATCATGCGCAGACATTCCAGTCTGCGTTCCTGAGATATTCTCCAAAGCATGCGCAGACAGGAATGTCTGCGCCACACTTTTCGGGCTTGTTGAGAAATCATGCCGGAAGGGGGCAATATGCCCGTTGATCCTGTGCGTGACGCGGCAATCGATGTGTTGCTGCGCGTGTTTGAGCGGGGCGTCCACCTGGAGGAATCGCTCGACAAGACCATCCGGCGCAAGGGCCCGCTGCTGAGCCCCCGCGGCCGCCGTTTCATGTCGCAAATCTGTTACGGGACGGTGCGCAACCGGCTGCTGTGCGACCATGTGCTGAGCGGACTGTGCGAACAGCCGCTGGATGACCTGCCCCCTGCCATCCTGACAGTCTTGCGCATGGCGATCTTCCAGTCCCTTTTCTGCAACCAGGTGACCCGTCCGGCCATGGTGCACACCGCCGTGGACCTGTCGCAGAAGCGGGGCCATGCGGGGTTGGCGCGCATGACCAACGCGATCCTGCGCAAGGCCCCGGCAACGCTGGACGAAATTGCCTTTCCCGACCCGGCGACGGACATGGTGGCCTATCTGCGGCTGCGCTATTCGCTGCCGCGGTGGATGGCGCGGGAATGGGTGGAACGCTTCGGCGCGGAGGGCGCGGAGCAGTTTTGCGCGCGGGTGAACACGCAGGCGCCGATGAGCCTGCGCGTGAACACGCTGAAAACGACCCCGGAGGAACTGGCGCGGCACCTGGAAAAGTCCGGCATTATGACGGCGCATGCCACAGCGATTCCGGAGGAATTGACCGTGGTCGAGGGCGGCAACCCCATCGACTCGCGCTGGTTTGAACAGGGACATTTCCTGGTGCAGGACCCGGCGTCGATGCTCCCGCCGCACCTGCTGGAACCGCAGCCAGGGGAACAGGTATTAGACCTGTGCGCAGCGCCGGGCGGCAAAACCACGCATATTGCGCAATTGACCGGTGGCGGGGCGCGGCTGACCGCGATGGACTCCGTGCGGAAGCGGCTGTGGATGGTCCGGGACAACTT
>CAIXUF010001289.1 GCA_903922535.1 Candidatus Hydrogenedentota bacterium | reverse complement strand
TGGATTTGGGTTTGGATCAGGCAAAGTCCGCCACCCCTCATTCAGACAGCATCAAGGTCGCGGAAGCGCTTCCAGAGCCCATCTCCCACTCAGTGCTTCACACCGTAACAATAGAATGCGGGACACCCTTCACTGACCCCGGCGCGACGGCCTTTGACGCTTGTGATGGCGATCTGACCAGCAAGATTGTCGTTACCAATCCGGTGGACATCCATGTGCCCGGCATTTACACCATTGCGTACAGTGTGAGCGACAACAGCGGGAATTCCACCGAGGCGACGCGGGTGGTCACCGTGCTGGACTCGCGGGCGCCTGTAATTGAACTTGTGGGGAAGGCAACGGTCAGTGTGGTCCGCGGACAGACATACAAAGATGCCGGCGCAACGGCATTCGACAAATGCGCGGGTGACGTCACTGCTAACATTGTCACGGTGAATCCGGTGAACACGGCGGTTGTCGGGGCGTACACGGTCACCTACGATGTGAGTGACGGCAGCGGCAACAAGGCGTTCCAGGTCACCCGGACGGTGAACGTTGTTTCATCGGACGTGACGGCGCCGGCAATCTCGGCCGGCGTTCCGGCACGGTCCCTTGCGGCGGACGCATCGTGCATCGCGCTGGTGCCGGACCTTACCGGGGAGGTGTCGGCCACGGACGACGTCACACCGACCGGAGCTTTGGTAATCAGGCAGGACCCGGTTGCCGGAACGGCGCTTAAGGGGCTGGGCGAACACACGGTGACGCTGTCGGTGAAGGATGAGGCGGGCAACGAGGCGAAAAGCAGCGCGACGCTCACGGTGACGGTCTTTGATCACAGCAGCACTGTGCCGACAGAGGTTGCCTGGGCGACGAACGGTGTGGTGAATGCCATGGTTGCCACGGAGGACGCGCTTTACGTTGGTGGCGAGTTCACCTGGGCCGGGAGTACGGGCGGGTCGGGCGATGGATGGACGAACATCGCCAAGATTGATCTGGCCACGGGCAAGGTGGCGGACTGGATGCCCGTCGCGGGCGGCGTGGTACATGCTTTGGCGGTTTCTACGGACGGCGCGACCCTGTACGCGGGCGGGGACGGTTTCGTGGACGGGGTTGATCTTTCCACCGGCGAGACCACGCAGGTCACGGCGACGACGGGTGTGGTTGCGGCCCTCGCGGTGTCGGAGGGTATGCTGTACATGGGCGGCGACTTCACCCTGGCGGCAAGCCCCAATTACTATCTAGAAGCGTACGACCTGGCGGCGAAGACATTCCTGGACTGGACGGCCAACCTGGCCGGTCCGGCGCTTTCCCTTGCAGTGTCGGACACGACGCTGTACGTTGGCGAGGGCAATGGCATCGAGACAGTGGATATTGCCCCGGACGGGAAGGGCGGCGTGGCCCTGTTCACAGTGTCGAACGGTCCGGTGAACGCCCTTGCGGCGTCCTGTGAGACGGTGTACGCCGGCGGCGGGTTTACGAGCATCGGCGGGCAGGCGGGCGGCGGCATTGCCGCGCTGGGCCTGACGGGCGAGGCCAAGTCGGCCTGGGCCCCCGCGGCGGACAGCGCGGTGCATGCGCTGGCGGTGAGCGGCTCGGCGCTTTACACAGCGGGCGAGTTCACGGCCATTGACTCGGTGGCCCTTCCCGGCATTGCGCAGTTCAAAGATCTCTCGTATGCCGAAGCGGCAGTCCCAGTCAGTCTTGGAGCGCTGATGAAGGAGGATGTGAAGGGATTGTCCAAAGAATATGTGACCTTGGGGAGCGGCGCCCAGACATCATCCTTGGCGTTGCCGGTTTCGGGTGGCGCCTTTTCCGGGTGTGACTATGCGTAAATAGGGCATCCTGCAACCGGCGGCAGGGACCGCTGGGGCAGTAAGAGCAATGACATGTTTTCCGGGTGAACCGAGTGCCAAGGGTGGCAGGTTCACCCGGAAGTTTTCTGAGAGAGGCGCAAGGGAGTTTCCCGGCACTCGTATTTCTGAAAGAACCTGGCAGGTGCTAGAATGGGACGCACCACAGGGGCATCCCAGCATGAGCATGGCCGTCGGGCGCACGCCTCGCCGAAGGCCATCAACGATCCGGACTTGGGTGAACCGTGGTGGGGCGTGTGAAGTGAACGGAAAGGTCCGCCAGTCATGGAATGCGCAATCAAGAGCCTGACGATAGTCGTGCCCGTGTACAACGAGGAAGAATCGCTGGTGGGACTGCACACGGAAATCACGACGGCGATGGATGCGCTGCCCGGGCTTTTTCATGAGATTGTATTTGTGGATGACGGGAGCACGGACCATTCGTCGGACATGCTGCGCAAGCTGCATGCAGAGGATCCGGAACACGTCCGGGTGATATTCTTGCGCCGCAATTTCGGGCAGACTGCGGCGATGGCCGCGGGATTTGACGCAGCCACCGGCGATGTCATCGTGCCGATGGACGCCGACCTGCAAAATGACCCGGAAGACATTGCGCGGCTGCTGGGAAAACTGCAGGAAGGATTTGATGTCGTCAGCGGCTGGCGCAAGAACCGCCAGGACTTGCTGATCTTGCGGCGCCTGCCGTCGATGATGGCCAACGGGCTCATTTCGTGGATTACCGGTGTGCGGCTGCACGACTACGGGTGCACCTTGAAGGCGTACCGGCGTGAGGTGGCAAAGGAGATCGACTTCTATGGTGAGTTGCACCGTTTCCTGCCGGCGCTGGCGAGTTGGTCGGGCGCAAAGGTCGCGGAGATTGGGGTAAACCACCGCAGCCGGCGTTTTGGGGTTTCGAAATACGGCATCGGCCGCACCGTCAGCGTGGTGCTGGACCTGATGACGGTGAAGTTCCTGATGTCCTATTCGACCAAGCCGATGCAGGTGTTTGGGAAGTGGGGGGGCGTGTCACTGTTTTTGGGCTTCCTGTCCGGACTGGTGACTGCGTATGACAAGGTTGTTCACGGCCTCAGCGCGAACCGAAACGGATGGACGATGCTTTGCGTTCTCTTCGTGATCACGGGGATGCAGTTCATCAGCATGGGGCTGCTGGGGGAGATTGCCGTGCGCACCTACTACCAGAGCCGGAACAGGCCCATCTACACGGTTCGTGAAAGAATTGGCGGAGAGTGAGGTGCGTTGAGAATCCTTGCGCTCAACTATGAATACCCACCGCTCGGCGGGGGGGGCGGCGTGGCGGCGGCAGGCCTCGCCGCAGGATTTGTCCGCGCCGGCCATGAGGTAGACTATGTCACGTCCCACTGTCATGGACTGGAAAGACAGGAGACGATCGTCGGCGTGCGAATCTTTCGGGAACCTGTGCTCGGACGGACGGATTATCAGACCGCTTCCATCGTCTCGATGCTTAGTTTTCCCATCGCGGCGATCCGGCGGGCGGCCGCGCTTCGTCGTTCCGTGGACTATGATCTTATACACACGCACTTTGCCATCCCAACGGGGCCTGCGGGTTATGTGTTGTCCAAGTGGTGGGGCAAGCCCCATGTCGTTTCCGTCTATGGCGGGGATGTTTATGACCCGAGCAAGAAGTACTCTCCGGATCGACAGCCGTTGCTTGGAATGGCCGTGAGGCAGGTGTTGAACCAGGCAGGCGCGGTCGTTGCCGAATCAGAGGACATGCTTGCGCGGACGGTGGCGATATACAGGCCGCCAAGGACGCCGATCCTCATTCCCCTGGGCTTCAAAGCGCCGCAATATGCCGCGGTTTCCCGCGGCGCACTGGGGCTCGACTGCGACAAGGTTTATGCCATTGCGGTGAGTCGGCTCATTTCCAGAAAGGGCTATCCGGATTTGCTCGCAGCCTTTGCGCGCTGCCGGGAGCGGGATTTGAGGCTGTTGATCGTGGGTGACGGACCTGAAGGGCCGTTGCTGAAAAGGATCTCCGCGGAACTGGGCATGGAGGACCGCGTCCGTTTTCTGGGCCCGCTTGACGAGGAACGTAAATATCAATACCTGTCCAACGCGGACTTTTTCGTTCTTGCCACGCGCCACGAGGGTTTTGGCATCGTGTACCAGGAGGCCATGCATTGCGGCCTTCCCATTGTCACCACCAACGTGGGGGGGCAAACGGACTATTTGGCGGACGGGGAAAACGCGCTACTGTTCAGTCCTGGTGATGTGGACGGTATGGCCGCGCGCATGGACCGGCTTGCCGCGGACTCGACCGCGAGAATGGAGATGGGGGAGAGGAACCGCGAAGCGGTGAAAGCGCATGGTATGAACGAAGTGGTTGGGCAATACATTGCCCTGTTTGAGACGGAAATTGCGCGGCACGAAACAGGCGGACACGGGAGACCATCGAATGGATCGTGATCGGGGTGACATGATGGCGTCGCGACTGCGCCAGTCGCACGAAACGGACCCTGCTCGCCACGCGCGTGAACTGCGGCGCAGCGAGCTGTTCTTCCGGCGCAATTACCTCAGGCACATGCCCGGAGACAAGGCCGTGCCCATAGTGGACATCGGCTGCGGGCTGGGTCATTTTCTCGAATTCTGCCGCGTAAACGGGTACACGAACCTGAGCGGCGTGGACCTCGGACGGGAGAATGTGTCGTTTTGCGCCGGGCGCGGTTTTCAGGCGGAACTCGGCGAAGGCGGCGCGTACCTTCAACAGACCGACAAGCGCTTCGGGGTAGTGGTGATGAATGATGTCATTGAGCACATCCGCAAGGACGGCATCTTGCCGCTGATGGAAACGGTGCGTTCGCGGCTGTTGCCGGGCGGTGTGTTTATCGTGAAGACGATCAACGCCGCCAATCCGATTCTCGGCGCGCACAGCCGTTACAATGACTTCACGCATGAAATGGCGTGGACCGAGGAAAGCCTGCGGCAGGTTTTGGAACAGGCCGGCTTCTCCGGGGTGGAGGTGCATCCGAGCAACCTGTACGTGTTCTACGGCAATCCGGCGAACTGGGCGGCCTGGGGCGTGGCGGCCTGTTTCGAGGCGGTGTTTCTCGCCTATTTCCGGCTGCATGGACGAAGAACCACGCATATCTTCACCAAGAACATTCTTGCGGTCGCCCGCGCGTGATGACGGCGCGATGAACAACAGGCTGACACTGTTTCTCAAGGCCGTTTTCGGGCTGTTCCTGCTGTGGCTCGTGCTGCGCAGGGTGCGGCTGGGGGAGTCCATATCGCTGCTGTCCGACGTGAAAGCGCCGCTGCTCGTGTGCGCTTTGGGCTTTACCGCGGCCGCCAACCTGCTCTCGGTGGCCCGGTGGAAAATCCTGCTCCGGTCGGCCGGGGCGCACATTGGATTCTGGAGACTCTTCCTGGTCAATCTGGTCGGGAGCTTCTTCAGCACCTTCCTGCCGGGATCGGTTTCCGGAGACCTGCTCAAGGTGTTCTACATTTCGTCCAGGCGGGACTCGGGGCGCCTGCTGTCCGCCACGATCGTTTCGAGGGTTTTGGGAATGGTGGTTGTGAGCGGTGCCGGACTTTGCGTCGCGCCCTTTGCGGATGCGCGGTTGCGGGGACAGCCCTGGTGGCCGCTTTACCTGGGCATGCTCGGCATCGGCTTGGCCGCATCCGTGGTTCCCTTGGTTCCGGGACCGGACCGCGTGGGCATGCGCGTGCTGGCGCTGTTGAGGTGTCCGGACCGGCTGCTGCGGCTGGCCACGGCGATGCTGGAGCCGGTTGCGGAATGGCGTGCCCGGCCCGTGACCGCCGTCGCGAGCATGATCCTGGCGGCGCTGTTTCAGCTTACAGGTCCCTTCATCGTCCTGTATTGCTGCGCGGTCGCGGTGGGTGTCCGCGTGGCACCGGCCGATGTGGCCACCATCGCCGTCGTTGCGACGTTCGCCTTTGCGTTGCCCATTTCGCTCAACGGTGTCGGCCTGGCCGAGGGGGTGTATGTTGTGCTGTTCGGTCTGCTGGGTGTTTCGCCTGAACGCGCATTTCTGATCGCCGTGCTGTTGCGCCTTATGTTGACCACACAATCGGTCGCGGGAGGGGTGGCGTACTTTGTTGTGAAGCGAAAGCCCGTTGCGGTTGTCTCCGGATCCTGAATGAAGGCCGGTGACGTGTACGTTTGTGTTGGTGCCGCCACCAGATTCGTGA
>CAIXUF010001288.1 GCA_903922535.1 Candidatus Hydrogenedentota bacterium | reverse complement strand
TAAAGATACTGCCCAAAGCCCTGCGGCGCGTCGGGGTCCACCAGTTCACGGCCGCTGCGCTTGTCAATCAGGCTGGCAATGCGGCCGTGTTCAGGATCGAGCACGGCCTTGAAGAAGGGGCTTTCGATAATGCCGTTTTCGGAATCCCCGGAAAGCGCCAACGGCGCTGCCTGCTCTTGGGAGACCTCATAGGTGCGGTAGCCCATCGGCGGCACATCCCTGGCCACAAAGCGTGTGACGCGGTACGGGGTCTCCATGCCCGGCCCCTCGTGCGCCATGGGGATCAGCGGGCCGCCGTCCACGGGCTTGAGCGACGCGCCGACGGGCAGATGAAACACGTTCAGCGTGACCTCGCCGTCGCGCGGCCAGGCCAGTGGGTTGTAGACCACGATGCGCGGTCCGTCCACACCGACATTGTCCGCCAGCGTGCGCAGGGCGTCCTGGTAGGGTTCCTCCACCAGGCGCGCCGCCTCCGTCACCCGGCCGGCCTTCTCGCGCCACGACGCTTCCATGATCTTGAACTGCGGAGGCAGCCCCTCTTTCCACAGTTTCTCCCATGCGTCGCCGTAGGGCGTGACAATGTAATGCTGGTTGGCCAGGCCGAAGGTGTGCTCGCTGAACAGCAGGCTCTGCGTGTACGCCTCGGCGATGGAATCGCCCAAGGGCGCGCGAAAGATGCCCCAGCATTTTTCGAGCGCGGTCAACTGATCCAGCGCGCCGACTTCGGGCCGGATGTTATGGGCCTTCTTGCACGCCTCCGGCATGCTGGTCAACCCGTAGATCCACGGGTCCGGAATGTCGGTACGCACCACCGGCAGGCCGCTCAGATCTTCCTTGAGGATAAGGTCGGCGAAATCGTCCAGTTTGCCGACCTTTGCACTGATGCCGCGCTCCTTGTAAAAGGCGATGTCGCGCTTGACTGTCTCGGGGTCCGGCGGACCCTGATTGTCCCCCGTCATGCTGATTTGCACCCAGGACTTGTAGGGCCAGTTGTCCGGCGGCAGCGGGTCGCTGCCGTAGCCGTTGTTGTAGAGCGTCAGCAGCCGCGAACCGTCCGGCCCTTCCCACCAGAACATGAGCGGCAGGTTGAAGCTCATGTTCACCAGCGGCCCGCCCATGTGGTAGAACTTGATGCCCGCGTGCGCGAAGAGCGTGGGGAAGATCCACGACTGCCCCGGCACGTCCGACATCTTTGCGCCGGTCGACAGCGGCAGGCCAAACTGCCGGTCCAGCGCCGACGATATGCCCAGCCCGCGCACCAGGTCCTCCAGTTCGGCCGTCTCCGTCTGCGTCGTGAAGGGGAACGCATGCACCGCAAGGTTGCCGTCGCGCAGCGCCTGCTCCAGCTTCTCCCGCCGTTCCGGCGTCTGCCCCTCCCACAGAATCTGCTTCATCGGCCAGCCCGACAGCGTCCACACGAACTGCTGTTCCTTGGGCTGCTTGCTGTTCAGCGCGATGGCGTCAAGCACGCGGTCCGCCATCTCGGTGCGGTACTCATGCACCACATCGGCGGCCATGGCCGTGTAGCCGATGTCGAAATGGGTTTTGTAGACGATGACGACCGATTCGACCTTCGACTTTTCGGCGGCAAAACCGGCCTGCGCAACGAGCGCAACGGCCGCAAACAGCCCGGCAAGCATCCGGTACGCGGAATTTTTCATGGCGGCAATCCGTGTTTTCAATTGGTTGGGTGTGGGCATTCCGTTAACTTCAGTGGCACGTCCTATGGAAATGCATGGGACGAGCCGCTATTTCGGCGGCTCCGTCAGGTACTCCAGCGTGTAGTGCAGTTGCATGGCCTGGCCGGGGTTGAGCAGGGTCGTGGGCGTGCGCACGTCCATGTTGAGTTGGGGCCGGTCGGGATGCCAGAACATGTACAACTGGCCCACCTCTTCCGGCACGTAGGTGATGAGCGCGCCGAATTTCGCGTCGTGATTGTAGAAGGCGAATCCGCCGCCTTTCGCGTTTTGCAGTTTCTCCGCGTCGGGACCATCGTCCACGTACCAGCCGCGGTTGACCACCATCCATTCCGGCGCCTTGGCGTAGACCGTCAGCGTGTCGGCGTCCTTGGCATGTGTTCCGGGATCGAAACCCGTCTGCGAGTCGAAGCGCCACGATTGCGGGACCGTGCCGCCCTGGGTGAGGCTGAACGACACCTGCACTTTCCCCGGCGCGTCGTCGGCGAGCCGGAAGACGCGCGTCTCGACGGTGCCGTCGTCAAGTTTCTTGGTCAGGGTAATCGCATTGGGAACGCCGTCCTTCCCGTTGGTGATTTCCGCTGCGCACTCCATGTGCGGCGTGCGATGGTAACCGCCGCTAACCACGAAGGTCTCGAGCGCGCCCTTGTCCATGTCGGGGGTTTGGATGGCGCGCAGCATCTGGCGCCCGCTTGGCTTGTGCAGCAGGCCGACCACGGCGCCGTTTTCTTCGGGCGTCACCATAATGCGCCACACCGCGTTTTCTATTTGCGCCGCGTTGACGGACTCCTGCCCGCGGTAGTATTCCAGGAACTTGCCCAGCGTCATGCCCTCGCTGTGCATCGTCATGTGGTGCTTGTCACACAGCGCCGCGTACTTGTCGAGATTCGCCGCGTCCTCGGCGGTTTGCGCGCGGTTCAATTTGCCGTCCGCATAAGTCCACGTCGCCGGCGCGGTCAGCAGCGCGGCCTTGTACGCGCTAATGGACGCCTTCTCCACGCGTTCCCGAACCGCGTCGTTGTCGGCCTTATCCATGGCGCGGGCGAAATGACCCAGCGCCTCCTGCGCCACCGCACGCGACAACCCAAGACGTTCTACGCTGGGGCCGCAGTCGGGATGGAACCCGGCCTGCTCGGCCACGTCGTACTCGCGGCGCAACCATGCAAGAACCTCGTCCGCCGCATTTCCGTAGTGCAGCTTGCAGAACTTTTCCGCGAGCGCCCAACTGTCGGAGCCGGGCTTCCACAGGCACTTGGAGATGACGTAATTGCGCAGGTCGCAAAACTCTCCCGTGTTGCCGTTGCCGTTGGCCTGCATAAACACGCCCTTGGCGTTGCTGTCGAGGAAATACTTCACGTTCGGGCCGATGCTCTTGAGGTTCGGAAACGGCAGGTCGTAGAAGGAAAAGTTCGTATTGTAGTTCCAGATCCAGATGTTGTCGCTCAGCGTTTTCCATCCGTCCAGGTCGGCGCAGAAGGCGCGGTTGCCGGGGCAGTCCGGGTCATTGAGTGCGTGCAGCGAACAGCACTCGATACTGCATAACTGGATCTGCACGTTTGCGCGCGGCCTGATAGTCTTGGGCGGCTTGCGCGTGTACCAGTAGGCCAGCGTGCCGATCATGACGTTGGGGTGGGTCTTTTCCACGGCCTCCGCCACAGCGTTCACGAGCATAAGGTTGGCGCCCATGGGCGTGCCCTCGCGCGCGTTGATCTCCTCGCAGCGCGGGCAGTGGCAGTAGGCGCCGTTGTCGTTCTGACTGACCGACACATTGCGGATGCCGGGGTTCTGGTCCAGTTCCTCCAGCACACCCTTCGTGACGATGTCGATCACGTCCGGGTCGCTCGGGCAGGGCTGCGGTCCGCCGCCCGCGCTGCCGGTCACCTGCCGCGCGCCGTCCACCAGCGCGAAGTATTCGGGATGGCTCTTGGCGAATCTTTCGGGATTGATCCACTTGTAGAACGAGTGGTTGATCAGGTTTTGCGGCGTCTTGCCGCCGAGCCGCTCGTCGGTGGTAATGGTGTTGATCCGCTGGCGCGTGGCAAACTCGGGATGGTCCGAGTTTTCCTTGTAATAACTCCAGCGGAACGAGAAGGGATTCTTGTAGGCGTGGTCGCCGACAGGCAGCGGTTTCAATGCGGCGGTTTCAGGAAACCAAGTGTGGTCATAGCTGAGGAATTCGCAGTCCAGGTACTGCTCGAAGAACTCATAGACGCCGTAGAGTGTGCCTCGCGGGCGCCCGCCCGTGATGGTAATGCGGTTCTCGCGGACCTGGATGAGCAGTTCCTCCTCGCCGAACAGGGCGGAGGGATTGTCCGACACGGCCGGTCCGATGCGGACGGTCTTTTCTGCGACCGTGGCATCGTGGGAAATGGGCAGTTCCACGCCCAGCGCCTGCTTGAAGAGCGCCCGGAATTCCTCGGCGGCATACGCTTCGCTCGGCAGGGCATCCGCCGCGACGACGATGGTCCAGGTTTTGAGCGTATCCACCGGAACGGCCGTGCCAGTGTCACCCGCCGCGCCCAAAACCAACATGCCAACGGCCAGTAGAGAGGTCATGGTGTGATTCACTCCGTTATGTTCGGGGCCGTGCGCCCCATTCGTGAGAGGACAGGGTGAAGTCTCGCATAAATGGCGCGGGATCGTCCACTGCGCATGCGCCGGTCAAAAGAAGCGGGGAAAACTTCTTCTATTCCACCGTGACGAGATTCCGCACCGCTTCGAGTCTCTTGGGGCCGATCCCGGGCACGTTGTCCAGTTCATCCACGCTTGCAAAGGCTTTTGCCCGGCGCTGCTCAATGATGCGCCCGGCAAGCGCCGGGCCGATACCCGGGAGCGATTCCAGTTCCCCCTGCGTGGCCGTGTTGAGGTTGATGGGCCCGCCGCCCGCGGCGGCTTTGCCTTTCGACTTCACCATCGGAACAGCGGCGGCGGGTTCGGGGGGAACAGTCTGCGGGCCGGGGGGCTCCATCTTCAGGCCCGGAGTCGGGCCTGTCGCCTCCGGAGTTGCCGTGCCCGCGAGATAGGCGGCCGGGTTTGCCGCCGCATGGTGCTGCGCGCCGCGGCCTGAAAGGTGGTGACCGTCCTGTTCGGTAAGCCGCGCGCCCACCGGCACGGTCAGCGTCGAGCCGTCCAGCAGTCTGGCCGCGAGATTGATTTCCGAAAGATCCGCCTCCGCCGTCGCGCCGCCCGCCTTCATGATCAGGTCGGCCACCCGGCTGTCCGGCGGCAGGCGGAACAGGCCCTGGCGCTGCACACCGCCGCGCACCGCGACGGCAATCTCCGCGGGCGGGGCCGGAACGGAGGGCGGCGTTGCGGCGGACGGCGCGGGAGTTGCCGCAGGGGCGGCAGGCACTGCCGCGGGTGGAGGAGCAGGTGCGGGAGAAACCTTTGCGGGCGCAGTGCCCGCCGCCGGTACTGGCGCCGAAGGAGCGGACGATTGCTTTGCCGGAGCGGGTTGGGGCTTTTCGACGGCCACCGTTGCCGCAGGGACCGGGGCGCCGCTTCGCGCCGACCAATAGATGGCTCCCGAGCCCACCAGTACCGCCAACGCCACCCCCAGCAACAGGGCCTGCTCCTTCGGCGTCAGCAAACGATTTGGAGAAAACATTGCCCAATGCCCTCCTGTAGTTGTCCGTACCGACCTTCAATATCGCAAACCCTGCGCCCGCACTGCAAGTCGGCATGCGGCGTTCGTTTCTTGGTCTTGGATTCAACCATCAACGACCCGGGGCCTATCGTGATTGCGAGCGAAGCGAAGCAATCTCTTGCCCGCCATGACCCTGAGTTTGGGCGATGGATATGAGAGATTGCTTCGTCGGGCTTTGCCCTCCTGCCAGGAAAACACGAGCGCCGCAGGGGGACTACCACCGATTTCAGCCAAACGCCCAACTGTGCGGCAGAGACCGTAGCCTGAAATCGGTGGATGTTACCCGTGTTCGCGAAGGTCCGGCGCGTGGTGGCTCGGGTACAAGCACCCATTTCCGGTGCGGTCTTGTGCCGTCTTCCCCCGGCCATGAGCGGAAATGGGTGCCAGTCCCCCTGCGGTCTTCGGCAACGAATCGCCGCCAACGGCGGTCTGAGGCTCGCAATGACGATCATAGACTCGGTTTTGCGTGAACCCCGTCTTTCCCCGTACTATCAACGCATGGAGTCCCTGTTCAAACCCGTTCCCGTCGGCGCGCCGTCCCGGCTGCGCCCCGGTGTGTTGCTGGCCGTGTTGGATCTGCTGGCCGCTTTCTCAACCATGCTTGTGCCGATGGTGCTGCGCTACGGCACGGCGATCCCGCCGGAACATCTCTATTCGGCATTGTCTTGGATGCCGCTCTTTCTCGCATGGCGGCTGGCCATGGCCCACGCCTTCGGGCTGCATGACTTTCGGCGCCGGCTCGCATCGTCGGACCACGTGTTCGGCGGTTTTGGCGCGGCCCTTGCGGGCGCGCTGCCCGGTTACCTGTTCCTCGCGCTCATGCAGTTGTACTACGACCCCATCGCGCAGTTCTCTCGCGCCGTGGCCGTGATGGACACCGCGTTGCTTTCCCTGTGGTACGCCGCTTCCCGCGCGGCCGCGCTGGCCGTGCTTCAGCGGATGGGCTGGCGGCTGCGCGTGCTGCTGGCAGGACCGGAGGAGGCATGCGCGGCACTTGCCGAAGAGATACGCCGCCATGCGCCGGGGCTCGTTGAACTCGCCGGAATAGCGCCGCTCGACCCCGACGCCGGGCGCGACGGCGCGGATGCGTTGCTGCGCGACTGGGTGGACCCGGGCCGTATTGATCGCGTGATTCTGTCCACGACGGCGCTGTCCGACGCCTGCCTGGGGGCGATCGTGGTGGGCTGTGACCGGCGCGGTGTGGAAGTGTGCGTCAATCCCGACGTGCGGCTGGCGCTGCTGGCCGGGGCCGATGTGTTCAGCCTCGCCGGACTGCCACTGGTGCGGCTGAGCCCCAATACCGCCCGTTCCGGCTACGGACTCGTCAAGCGTGCAATGGACGTGGCCGTGGCGGTTCCCACGCTCGTCCTGTCAGCACCGATTATCCTTGTTGCCGCCGCCGCGATACGCATCACGGGCGGTAGTCCGGCCTTTTATGCGCAGGACCGGGTGGGCCTGTTTGGCAGACGCTTCCGGCTGCACAAACTGCGCACCATGGTCGTCGGCGCGGAAGACGGGACAGGACCCGTGCTCGCCGTCGAGGAAGACCCGCGCGTCACGTCCGTGGGCCGACGGCTGCGGCGCATGCGCATTGATGAACTGCCCCAATTGTGGAATGTGATTCGCGGCGATATGAGCCTCGTCGGACCGCGGCCCGAGCGGGCTGAGTTTGCCGGGACCTTTGTGCGCGAGGAGCCGCTCTACCTGCACCGGCTGCTCGTGCGGCCGGGCCTCACCGGACTTGCCCAGATACACGGCCGCTATGACACCGAGTACCGGCAGAAGTTGCGCTATGATCTCATCTACCTCAATGTCATGTCGGCCCGTACGGACCTGCGCATCCTGGCCGCCACCGCCCGCATCGTGATCACCGGGCGCGGCGCGGTGTGAGCGGGACCGGCACCATGCACTCCCCCTCGGGCAGACACGGACGCAACCTCGCGATTCTGATTGCCGCCGAGGCGATCCAAAAAGTATTCGCCCTTGCGCTGTTCGTGCTCGTCTCCCGAGCATTGTCGGTGGAGAACAACGGGCGTTACGCCCTGTTCACCACACTGGTTCCCCTCATGACCGTCTGGATCAACATGGGCATGTACGATGTCGCCGTGCGCGACATCGCCCGCGATCCCGGCGCGTCCGGAAGACTCATCGGCTCCTCGTGGCTGCCGCAGGCGGCGCTGTGTCTTGCGACACTGCTGCCTGTGTCTTTGCTGGCGATGCGCGCCGACGTCGCACTGCTGGCCGTCGGCCTGGGCGTGGCACTGGCCGCGACGCTGGGCCGGATGTTCTTTGCGCCCTTTGCCGCGGACGGCCGTTTCGGCCCGCCCTCGCTCATGCTGGTTTTCCTGCGCGCCTTCACGCTTGCGGCATCGGCGGGGGTGCTGTGGACGGGCGGCGGCGTGCTGGCGCTGGCGGCCGCGCTCCTGGCGCCCTATGTGCTATGGATGTTTTCCGGAGGGATCTGGGCGCACCGCGTCTTTGGACTGCGGTGGCGGGTTCCGCAGATGCGCGCCGTGCGCCATCTGCTCTTCCAGGGGGCTCCAATCGCCGCGGGCGGCCTTTTCGCCACGCTGTTTTTCAGCATGGACCTGCCGCTGTTAGGGATGCATGCCGGACCGGAGGCCACGGGCTACTACGCCATCGGCGCGCGCTTCATGTGGATGCTGTTTCCCCTTGTGGACATTCTGACCTCGGTGATCTACCCCGTGCTCAGCCGCAAGACAGGCGGCAAAGACGAGGGTTTTGCGCTGGGCCGCGTGTTTCGCGCCGCGTGGCTGCTGGGACTGCCCCTGGCTGCGGGCAGCGCGGTGCTCGCAGGACCGATCACCGTGCTGCTTGCCGGCGAAAAGTTCCTGCCCGGCGCCTATGCCGTGGGCGGGCTCACCGGCGCGCTGGCCCTGTTCCTGGTGTCGGCGGTGGCCACGGTACATCTGCGCGCCCAGGGACGGCAGATGCTGGCCACGATTATCATGGCCGCCGCCTGTGGGGCAAAGGCTTTATTCCTCATCCTGACTGCCGGACAGGGAACAACGCTTCTGGGGGTCAATCTTGTACTGGGCGCGTTGATTGCCGTACTGCTCGGCGTCTGTGCCGCGCGCAGCGTGACGGGTTTCGCGTGGCGGGAAACAGGAGGCGCGCTGCTGCGCGCCGCCGCGGCCGCATTGGTCATGGCCCTGGCCCTGTGGCCGCTCCGCGCTGCCACGCCGTTCCTGGGCATTCCCCTGGGCGCGTGCGTCTATTTTGCCGCCGTTCTGGCGCTGGGTGCGGTGGACGCATGGGACCGCGCGCTCATCCGTGCGGCATGGCGCAGCCCCTGATACCATGGCCGGCTCGCGTAATGGCCAACCGGGTAATGTCCGCCACGCTCAGTGCAGCGACGGGCGCACGTCCATCAGGTGCATCACGGCCGCCATGCTCCGGGTGACCGGGGCCTGCTGGGGATAGCGCACAAACTCCACGTGGCCGTCCATGTACAGCACGTTGCTGCCACCCGGCACGTGGTTGAACCGCGCCACCTCGGTGGAGACGTTGTCGAGCATGACGAACACGCCGCCCTGCGCAACATTGGCGCTGCCCGCATTGTTAATGTCGGTGATGAGAAAGCGCTCAATGCCCTCGCGCAGACGGTACACCGTCGTGGAAACGCCGCCGCCGTTGCCGTTGCCCGTGGGCACGGTCCGGTCGATGTCCACCATCTGCCTGAATCCGGCCTTGTCACCCATCATGCCCAGCGGCATGCTGGAGCGGAACATGTCGCGCCAGGTGTCATGAAACTGGGCCGGCATGCTCTTGATGTCCGCCGGGATATCCACGCCCAGGTTCGACGCGAATCCGCGCACGTCGTCCACGGGCTCCTGCGGGTCCGTGTCGCCGCAGCGGTCAAAGAGAAAGGAGAAATAGGTGTAGCTCGCGTCAATCGCCTCCACGCCCTCCTGCCGGTTCCCGGCCACCTTGACCATCAGCGTCCAGTTGCCTTTGTCGCCCTTGTGCTGCTCCGGCCGGTCGGTGGAGTCAGAAGGGCAGAAGACAAGGTTGAAGTCGGTCAGATACTCGGGATAGATGCTGTCCACGCGCGGTCCGAAGGCAGCGCACAGGCGGTCCGTTCCCGCCAGCGGGTCCGGGCATTCCCATTCAAACTCCATGGGGGGGAACTTGTTCGCCGGGCTCTCGCCGGCATACATCTTGTAGACCAGTCCCCACTGCTTGAGGTTGTTCTGGCAGGAGGCGCGGCGCGCCGCCTCGCGCGCCCGCGACAGCGCCGGCAGCAGCACGCTCGCGAGGATGCCGATGATGGCGATCACCACCAGAAGTTCAATAAGCGTAAAGCCCCTGCGGCGCATGATCAGTTCTCCTCTTGGGATGGCTGCCCGCCGCCCTGGCGGAACCGGCGCATGAAACCGCCGCCCATGCCGGCCATGCCGCCGCCCGGCCCCTGCATCTTGTCGAATTTCTCCTGCTGTTCCGGCGTGAGCAGGCCGCGTATGCGCTCGCGCGCCTGCATGAGACGCTGCGGTATCGGCGTGGAAGTGTCGGCGCCCGCCTTCAGCGGGTTCGACTCGTTCATGATGCTTCTGATGCCCTTTTCCTGCGCGTCGGTAATGCCGACCTCCTTCTTCAGCCGGTCGACCATCCGGTCGGCGAACTGGTTCACGCGCTCGTTTTGCGCCTTGTCCATCTTTTCCTGCTGCTCCGGAGTCAGTATGTCACGTATCTTCTTGCGCAGCTCCAGCATGCCCTGCATGGCCTGCCCCGGCTCGGCGTTCTTCATTCCAGACTGGTCAAGAATGTCATGCACCTGTTTCTTCTGGTCGTCGGTAAGTCCAAGCTGTTCGCTGTACCGCCCTATCTCGCGATCAATCATCGTCTGTCTGGCGAGTTCGGGATGGGCGGCAAGATTGGGCTGCTTTGCCGCGGCCCTGCTCTTCAAATAGGCCTGTCCGGCCCACACCCCCGCGCCGACAAGATATACCACGCCAATGCCGGCCAGAATAAGTTTGAGCTTCGAGTATTTCTTCGCGGGTTCTGCTTGCATGACTCATCTCCAGGGTGAAACTTCAGCCATAGGTTATTATAATGAAAAATATATGCAAACTGCCACATCCTGGTTGCGGGGTTGGTTTTGCCGCGGAGGATCGATGTCAATGCGCCTGGAGGGGCGCGGGATAGGAACCGGCACACCCTCGGCACACCAACAGAACGCCGGCCATAGGAAAGACGGCAGACGCGGATGTCCGGTCGCAACGACCACCGCAAACCTTTACGGTTTGCGTCCAATAAGGACGGACACGGACGAGGTGCCCTGGTCGAGTGTGATCAGGTCCGGAACGCCGTCCCCCGTCACGTCCCCGATAATGCTCGCATTGGGCGTGCTGCCGACGATGAAATGGTTGGGCAGGTCGAACTTGCCGCCGCCCCGGCTGTACCGCACGGACACAAAATTGCCGGTATGGGTGGTGAGCAAATCCGCCAGACCGTCCCCTTTAAAATCATAGGCGAGCACGCCTATGGGCGACGTGTCCATGCGCAGGCGGCTCCCGGCGCCGAAACGCCCGTCCTGCGTGCCGACGGAAAGATAGACGCTGTTGTCGGCGGTCTGCACGGTCAGCGCGTCCAGCACACCCGTGCTGCTGAAATCGCCCAGAACCATGTCCGAAGGCCCGCTTCCAGTCGTGTAGCGCGTCATGCTTGCCGCGTCGAGTGTGCCGTCTCCAACACCAAGGATACGGACAACGCGCGGTTCCGCCGTGTCGGTGGACGATTTTGGATCCCGGGTGCTGATGCACACCACGTCGAGTTTGCCGTCATGGTTGACGTCGGCCAGGTTGACCGCGAGGGGATAGCTAATCTTGGGAAATTCAATGGGCGCGGCAAACTTGCCTGTGCCGTCACCGAGCAGCACGGAAATGGAATCGGAGCCGCTGTTTCCGGTGACCACATCGAGGTTGCCGTCGCCGTTCATGTCGCCCAGCGCCAGCGAGTGCACCTCCGGGCTGTAGGTCGAACCCGCCGTCAGTACAGGCACCCCGGCTGTCGGCGTGAAGTGGCCGTTGCCCTGGCCCAGGAACACCGCCAGCGTCAGCGTGCCCAGCACGCCCACCACCAGATCCGCCCGGCCGTCCTTGTTCAGGTCACCCACGGCCATCGCGCGCGGTTGGCCCGCAAGCGCCAGCGTCGCGGGCTGGGCGGTAAACTGGCCGTCGCCGTCGCCCAGCAGGATGACCACGTTGTTGCCGCCATAATTGCCCACGGCCAAATCGGCCCTGCCGTCCTTGTCAAAATCCCCAATGACGGCCACCTGCGGGTTGGTCCCCACAGGAAAACGCTGGTCGCTCTCAAAGCGGCCGTCGCCCCGGCCCCGCAGCACGGACACCGTCGCGTTGCCCGCATCGGCCACCACGAGGTCAACCTTGGCGTCGCCGTTCATGTCCGCCGCGGCAAGACCATAGCCCTGCACGCCCGCCCCGAAGAACAGGGGCGCTGAGAATCCGCCGGCACCGTCACCGGACAGCACCGCCACAACACCCAGCGCGGTGGAGTCGGCCTGCCTGAACAGGATCGCGGCAAGATCCATTCTGCCGTCGCCGTTAAAGTCGGCCACTGCGATGCGGGTGGGCAGATAACCCAGGTCAATGCGCTTTTCGGCGGCGAATCCGCTGCCCAGGCCCGCCAGCAGGGAAAAATCGCCCGAACCCGCATTGGAAACAAGCAGGTCCGCCTTGCCGTCCCCGGTGAAATCCGCCAGGACGGCCATGCGCGGCGTGGTGCCGCACTTCAAGCTCACCGGGGCGGCAAAGTTTGCCCCGGTGTTGATCAGCAGGGTCAGGTCATTTGAACCGCTGTTTACGGTGATCAGATCCGGCGCGCCGTCGCCGTTCACGTCCTGCGCCAGCAGCCAGCGCGGACCCGTCCCCGTGCCCAGGCCAAAACGCACCGGGTCGGCGTAGGTGTAGTTTCCCTTTGCGACCAGCACGCTCACCGTGTTGGATGCGCTGTCCGCCGTGATAATGTCCAGCTTGCCGTCGCCGCTCACGTCGGCAACGGCCAATCCCCGCGGCGTGGACCCGCTCACCAGCCCGAGCGTCTTGCCCGCGCCAAAGGTGCCGTCGCCGACTCCGGGAAGAATAATCACCTGGTTAAAGGTCTCGTTCGTGGTCACCAGGTCGAGATTGCCGCTCCCCACAAGGTCCACCGCGATGATGGCGCTCGGCAGGGCGCCCACGTCATAGTTCACCGCCGCGGCATAGTTGCCGTCGCTCTGGCCAATCAGCACGGAGACATTGTTCGTATCGCGGTTGACCACGGCGACGTCGGGGATGCCATCCTTGTTGAAGTCCGCCACCGCCTGGTCGATCGCCTGGCCCGCCACCTTGTAGACCAGTCGGCTCTCAAAAAGCCGCACCGACGCATTGTCCAGCGGGTCAGAAGCCACGCCCTCGCTGCTGGGGCATCCCGACAATCCAAGCGCGGACACTGCCAACGCCGCAAGGACAAACAGACTGGCTAATCGCATGAAACTCGCTCCTCAAGCCGCGCCGCACGGACATGCTTGCCCTGTATCGGCGACAACCGTTACTTAAGTGTATTGTGGGTTTTCCCAATGCTGATAAGTATACACCCGTATCAGGAAAAAGGCACCGGATGGGGTCATGGGGGGTGCACGTCATTTTGGTGGGTTTTGCGTTAGGCGGCTTGTTTTCGTCGGCATTTTGTAGTACTATACACTACAAGATGCGTCCCGGCAGG
This sequence comes from Candidatus Hydrogenedentota bacterium, assembly GCA_903922535.1. Next base: position 4,917 of record CAIXUF010001288.1, on the reverse strand, counting down.
GCCGCCCAACCGCAGAAGGAAGCCGCACCATGACCCATATCGACAGCATCCGCAAACGACGCCGCGAGATCCTCAGCGAACTGGCCGCTCTCGAACAGATGCGACGGGGAAGCGTCACGGAGCAGTCTGTTCACCTCAAATGCAAGGACGGAAGCGTCTCGGACTACGGTCCGTATCCGCTCTACACCTTCAAGGAAAAGGGAAAGACGGTCTCCCACCGCATCAGGGATCGGGCCCAGGTGCCGGTCTACAGAAAGCAGATTGAGGCCTTCCGACGCTTTGAGAGCCTGAGCGCCGAATTGGTCCGCCTGGGCGAGCAGGTCAGTGAACTGGCGTTGTCCAGCGAGGATGAGCTAAAAAAAAAGCCGAGGCGGAACTCGAAGCGGGACGCGAACTAGACGCGCTGCTGCGGCGCATCGCCCGCGACACGCCGTTGGACCTCGAAGCATGCGAGTTTTTTGTCCGCGATGCGGTGCTGACGGCCGGCGCGGGCGTTTTGAGGCGCGCCCTGGAGTGCGTGGGACGCGGGCGGCGGCACACGCAGGTGCTTTGTCCGCGGTGCGCGCGGCGCATGAAGAGCGCGGGGCTCAAGTCCAAGGTGTTGTGCACGATCCTCGGCGACGTCCTTTTCCGGCGTTCGCTCTTCGTCTGTCCGCACTGCCGCGCCACGCTTTTTCCGGCTGACGGACGCCTGGGCGTTGTCAATACGGACTTCTCACCGGGCGCCCTGCGCATGATGGCCCGCGCCGCCAGCCGGGCCGCGTTCGCGCGGGCCACCGAGGACCTGGCCCTCTACGCGAACCTGCGCGTGAGCGCCAAGACCGTGGAACGCCAGGCCGGGCGCATCGGCGAGGAAGTCGAACAATGGATGAGGCGGCAGGACGCCGAACTGCTCCGGCAGCAGGGGGAAGAGCCCGGACCTGCCGGCGCCCGGACAGTTCTTCCTTCGGTTCTCTACATCGAATACGACGGCACCGGCGTTCCCATCCGGCGCGCCGAACTGGCCGGACAAAAGGGAAAGCAGCCCGACGGAACAGCCCTTACCCGCGAGGTCAAGGTCGGATGCGTCTTCACCCAGACCGCCGTCGACGGCCAGGGACGACCCGTCCGCGACCCCCATGCCACCACCTATGTCGGCGCCATCGAAACGAGCGACGCCTTTGGCCGGCGCATCTACGCCGAGGCGCTGCGCCGTGACCTCCACCGGCACGCCCGCGTCGTCGTCATTACCGACGGCGCGCGGTACAACCGCTCCATTTTCGCCCTGCACTTCCCGCAGGCAGTCTACATCATCGACATCTACCACGCCCGCGAACATCTCCAATCCGCCCTGTCCCTGCTCGTTCCCGAACCGCTGCGCCCGCGCATCCGCGACCAGTGGAACAACCTGTTGGACGCCGGCGACATCGAAACCCTCGTGGCACGGATGAACGAACGCCTGCCCCGGGAACCGGGCAGGGACAGGCTCAACGCCGTGCACTACTTCCAGGAAAACAAGGACGCCATGCGCTACGCCCATTTCAAGGCCAAAGGCTTCTTCCTCGGCTCCGGCGTCATCGAAGCCGGATGCAAAACCGTCATCGGAAAACGAATGAAGGATTCCGGCATGTTCTGGTCCGTCCCCGGCGCCAACAAGATCATCGCACTCTGTTGCTGCGTCGAGTCCCGGCGCTTTGAAGACTTCTGGGAACAGCGGCAAAACTGAAAACCCACCAAAATGACGTGCACCCCAAAGCGCGTGTTTCGGCGCAAAGCGCGGAGCGGGAAGGTTTACGTCGTTTCGCGCCCGAACGTGGCCTTTCCGCGATTTGTCGGCCTCTTTTCTCCGGTTCGTCCGACGGGTCTGACGGGTCCGCGTGCCCGTGGCAAGGCGTTCCATTGCCGCCATTTCTCAACGCGCCCGCGCCTTCGCTATAATCCCTTGGTCCCGCGCGGCGGGGCAGGGTTCCTGTATCCCCACAGTGGAGGCTCCCGGATGCGTCTTTTTTTTATGACAACTGCCGGTTTGGTGTGTGTTTTGACCGGAGGAATCGTGGCAATGACCTCCTCGGCATGGCCCCAGGAGCCGACCACGGGCAGTCCACTGGTGGTGCTGGAGCCCAAACCGGACACCTTTCAGGCGGAATGGATTGCCCCCGGACCCGAGTTGCACTCGGACGCCGTAGGCCAGGCGTTCTATCTTCGCCGCAAGTTCACCACGGAGCATCCCGAATCCTTCAAGCGTGTCTATGTCACCGGTGACAGCCAGTACATCCTTTGGGTGAACGGCCGGGAAGTGTTTCGCGGTCCCGCCCGCTTCGACCCGCAGCACCACGTCTACGACACGCTCGACCTGTCCGGTGTGGTGGCCAAGGGCGAGAATACGGTTGCGGCGATGGTAATGTACTGGGGCTTGGAAACCAATGAAATCCCCTATTTCCAGTGCAGTGCCAAGCCCGCCTTCCTGTTCGATTCGCCCGAACTGAAGTCTGACGGTACCTGGCGCGTCTTGATCAGCCCCGGCCACGCGGGCGGTGGTGAGGAAAACACGCGCGGCGGCGGCGCCGCGTTCTGGTATGAGCGCGTTGATGCGCGTGTCCTTCCCGTGGGCTTTGAGCAGGCCGGTTTTGACGACGCTTCCTGGGTGCATGCCCGTGTGCTTTGCCGCGCCGAGAAGTGGGGTGACCACACCGACACCTACACTCCGTGGAAACTCTACCCCCGCCGCATTCCCAGCCCGGAAATGCGGCCCGCCGCGTCGTGCATGCCGGTGCTGGCTGGCGTGGTTGACGGCCGTCGCGAAACGCCGCCCTTCTCCTTCAAGGTGGCGGCCGACACCGCGGCCCCGTCCCTGCCCTTTGCGGTGCCCGGCGACGGCAAGACCCATTATCTCGTGTTGGACGCGGGGCGGCTGGTCAACGGCTACGTCGCGCTCGACATCGAGGGCACGGCGGGCGATGTGGTTGAAATCATGTACGCCGAGGCGCCCATGAACGACGGTGACAAGACACGCCGCGACGTGCTGGGCGATTTGCGCGTTGAGGGGTCCAACGACACCTACATCCCGCGCGATGGACGCCAAACCTACGAACCCTTTATTCAGCGAACCTTCCGCTTTGTGCGCGTTGCCGTGCATGCCACCAAGCCGTTCACGATCCACGGCCTGTCCTACCGCTGGACCGGTTATCCCTTCGTGGAGCGGGGCAAGTTTGCCTGCTCCGACGACAAGCTCAATAGAATCTGGCAGACCGGCTGGTACACCCAGCGCATGTGCGCCTTCGACACTTTCCAGGACTGCCCCTACTATGAGCGCCTCCAATACGGCGGCGACACCCGCATCCAGGGCCTCATCAGTCTCTACGGTTCCGGCGATGCGCGGCTGCTGGCCAATGCCGTGCGCCAGTTGCAGGCGTCGGCGCTGCCCGAAGGGCTCATCCAGTCGCGTTACCCGAACCACACCTTCCAGGTTATTCCCGGCTATTCGCTTTGCTGGATTCAGATGCTCAACGACTACTACCAGCACACGGGCGACCTTGAACTGGTCCGCGAGAGCATCCACACCGTGGACAACATCCTGCGCTTCTACGAGCGCCACATCACCGACCGGGGCTTTGTCTCCAACCTGCCCTACTGGAACTTCTACGACTGGACCTATGAGCACAGCGGCGTGCCCGACGCCGATTCGGAGGACTGCGCGCTTAGCAGCATGCACTACAAGGGCGCGCTCGACATCGCCGCGGGCCTGTTCGACGCGCTGAACGACCCCCTCACGGCCGAGCGCTTCCGCGGCATTTCAAAGCAGATGGCGGTAAACATCAATCTGCGGGCGTGGGACGAGGATGCCGGACTCTACCGCGACGGCATCGCCACCAAGACCTTCAGCCAGCACGTAAACGTGTTCGCCGTGCTCTTCGGCCTGGCCGATGCGGCGCGCTGCAAACGCATCTCGGAACGGCTGTTCACCGATTCGGCCCTGCGCGGCACCACCTTCTACTTCGCCCATTACCTGCACGAGGCGGCCGAGCGCCTGGGCAAGCCCGAATACGTCATCAAGGACCTGGACCGCTGGCAGGGCATGCTTGACCTCGGCGCGACGACCTGGTGGGAAACCCCCAAGGATCCGCGCAGCGAATGCCACGCGTGGTCCGCCACGCCCACCTACCGGCTCATGGAGATGGTCTTGGGCGTGCGCCCCGCCGCACCGGGCTTTGAAAAGGTGATTATCGAGCCGCGCACGGTTGGCCTTGCCTGGGCCGAGGGCGTGGTGCCCACGCCCCACGGCGACATCAAGGTGCGCTGGGAGAACAGCGCCAAGCTTGCGGTGGATGTTACCCTGCCCGAGGGTGTCACCGGCGAGGTGGTGCTTCCCGGCGGGGTGCGCAAAGCGGTACAATCGGGCCGGCCGCATGTGACGCAGTAACGGCAACGCCATGGCAGGCGGGACGCCTGCGGTACGGCAACAGACTTGGGAGAGGCTTCATGGGAGTAGTCAATTCGGTCCTTGGAGTATTCAAGGCCGGGCCGGATGCGCCGCCGATTCAGGATGCGCGCGTGGTTCGGGGCATCTACGAATTCAAACGCTGGTCCGTGTTCGCGTCGATCCTGTTCGGCTACAGCACCTTCTATGTCTGCCGCCAGGTCTTCTCGATCACCAAGAAGTCGATGCTCGACGGCGGCATTCTCAACGCCGACCAGATGGGCAACATCGGCGCGATCATGCTGATCACCTATGCGCTGGGCAAATTCACCAACGGGTTCATGGCGGACCGCGCCAATGTGCGCCGTTTCATGCCCACCGGCCTGCTGCTCGTGGCGGCCACGGTGTTCCTCTTCGGTTTCAGCAACTACTACGTCCTCTTTCTGGTGCTGTGGGCTTTGCATGGCTGGTTCCAGTCCATGGGCGCCGTGGTGTGCGGCGTGTCTCTGTCACAATGGTTC
>CAIXUF010001287.1 GCA_903922535.1 Candidatus Hydrogenedentota bacterium | reverse complement strand
TATGCATTCCGTAATGTGGCACTCATGCTTGTAGGCCGCCTCCCACGCCGCAAGCGGGCTCTTCCAGTCCGGTTTCGGGCCGTTAATCCCCTTCAGCGTCACTTTGGCATTGCGCGAAACCATGTATTCAAAAAACTTGTGCGCATGGGCAAGCTCTTCCTGCACCTGAATGCGCATCCACTTTGCCGCGCCTTTCAGGTTAATCTCCTCAAAATAGTTGACCATGGCTACGTAAAGATAGGCGGAATACAGTTCCTCGTTGATCTGCGCGTTAATGGCGCTCTGGATTTCCGGTTTCATCATGGCTCAATCCTCCTGTTCAGGTTCTGTCACCCTCATCCCGGGAAAAGCACACACGCGATGTGATGCATCTTCCCCGACGAAGGGATCTTCACACGTGTTCATACGGCATTGCGGACACACCCCGTCGAATTCCATGCGCCAGCCCATCACCGAAAAATCGCTTTCGAGCACGCGCGGATTGTCTATGCCTGCCACTGCACTCTCCTGAAGATCTGCAAGCTCCCCGCAAACAATGCAGCGGATATGATAATGTGGACTGATATCACCGTCATAACGGCACTGGCCGCCGGCCAGGTCCAGTTTCAGAGCCAGCCCGGTGTTGACCAGCACATCAAGGTTGCGGTAAACAGTTCCCAAGCTGATGTTCGGCATCTTTTTCCGAACCACACCGAACAGATAATCGGCTGAAGGATGGTTCTTTAACTTCTTAAGTTCTTCCAGAACCAGCCTGCGCTGTCTTGTCATTCGTTTTGGAATAGCCGGAACTGCCATGCGGAATACCTCTTTTTGGCCACTGCGGTTCCGCACGAATCTACCATTCCGCGGACCCGCACTCAAGTCTGCAACTTCTGCTCGCATGTATCCTGACGCCTTTCCTGCCAACGCCGGTCGCGTCGCGCCCTCCATTGCCCCCATTTTCCGCGAGCTGGAATTCTATTCTGCCCCCAAAGTCTTGGCGCTGGCTTTCCGGCACGGAGCCGTCTGCTTTTTCGGGGCCTTGGCAAGACCCGGCCGAAGCGCGTAGAAGTATCTTACCGCCTCCAGAAGGTTACCCAGGGCCGCCCGGTTGTTCTCTGTCATTTCAACGCCCTCCGCCGTGGCTTGGACGCAAAATGCCTCCCACTCCTCATGTCCCCACGTCCCCTTACTGGCAATCACAAAGTCGGTGGCCTGTTTGGCCAACTTTTCAACAGGATGCGCGCATGCCATATAAGTGCTCCTTTACACGGAATTCTTGGATTGTTCCACGCTTGACCGCCGCCAAGCTCGGTCCTTTCTCTAAACAAAACTACACTTTGAATCTTTACCAAGTCAACCGTTTTTCGCTTCCACCTATTCCCCGCCCCCAGCCCCAGCATCTTCGCATCCTTTGCCCTTAACGCCGCGCCCAGGCTTCGAGCAGCACCAAAGCCCAAAGATGCCAGGTGTAATCGCGCCGGCCTGAGACATGGTCGTCCCGCATCGTTCGCACGCAGGCAGGGTCAAACCAGCCGCGTCGGGCCACGGAGGATTCCGAAAGGGTTTCCTCAACCGTACCGCCCAGCGCGCCGGTCAACCACACCCCCATGGGCGGGTTAAACCCGATCTTCTTTCTGCGCAAAACCTCCTCCGGGAGACGCCCCTCCATCGATTGCCGCAGCAGTTTCTTTGTCGTGCCCCCCCGCAGCTTCAATGAGGCGGGAACGGTGGCCATGGCCTCGACCATGGCACGGTCGGCGTAGGGAACCCGCACCTCAAGCCCGTGTGCCATGCTCATCCGGTCCCCATATTTCAGAACGTTGTTTGGCAGAAAGGCCTGGAGATCCACATACATCGCCCGCGCCGCAGGATCGCTCTCTCCCGATTCAACGGCCCACTTTTTTACAGGTTCCCAAGTGTCACGTCCGGCAAGCGCTGACCTCAAATCGCCCGTGAAAAGCTGTGCTTTCTGGCCCGGCGTAAAGGTACTCAGCCACAGTGGATACACCTCCGACTCGTCCAAAAGTCCGGCCGAAGAGAATTCCCGGACCCGCCGGAAAAAGTACCGGCCGTCATGCGCTTCCGGGACCAGGCGGAGAGCCCAGTCCCCGAAACCGCGCGCGAACCGGGGTATCTTTCCCCATGACTGCATCAGACGGACACCCTGATAGCGCGGATACCCGCCAAAGCATTCATCCCCCCCGTCCCCGGAAAGCACAACCGTCACATGCCGCCGAACCAGTCCGCAGATGGCGTGGGTCAGCAGTGCTGTCGGATTGCCAAAAGGCTCGTCGAAACCCGAGAGTACCGTGTCCAGTGCCGCGACCGGATCAATATGGGCCTGAAGTTCATGGTGCCGGGTGCCAATCGCTTCCGAAAGGCGGCGCGCCTCGGGGGTCTCGTCATATTGCCGACCCTCCTCACCAAAGCCAACGGTGAACGTTTCCGGCGTCATTCCCTGGTCGGCCATGCACCGGACAATCGTCGCCGAATCCAGACCACCGCTCAGAAACGCGCCCACGGGAACGTCGGCGACCAGGTGGCTGGCAATCAGGGCGTCCAGACGCGCGCTCAGGTCCAGCTTCTGCTCCGTTTCACGCCGCCTGACCACCTCGTTCGCCAGATGCCAGTACCTTCGGACCGACAAATGACCGCCCTTCCATGTGGCGCAATGACCCGGCGGAAGCTGGCGTATGCCCTGATAGAAGGTGCGCGGAGGCATGCTATACAGATAGGTCAGATAATCATCCATGGCTTCAACGTCAAGACCAAGGTCCACCTGCGGACAGATCCGCAATGCCTTGATCTCGGAAGCAAAGTAGAGGGCAGCCCCCGTTTCGGCAAAATAGAGCGGCTTGATGCCCAATGCGTCACGGGCCATAAAGAGCGTCCGGTCAACCGAATCCCAAAGGGCAAAGGCAAACATGCCGCCCAGATGGTCGACACAGCCTTCCCCCCAGGCCGCATGGGCGGCCAGGATAACTTCCGTGTCGCTGTTCGTGGAAAAGGAATGGCCCATGCCGCGCAACTGGTCGCGAAGTTCACGGTAATTGTATATCTCGCCGTTGAAGACCACCCAGTATCGCCCATCCCCGTAAGACATGGGTTGCTGGCCGCTGGACAAATCAATAATGCTCAGGCGCCGGTGCCCCAGCGAGATGGCCTCTTCGAGATGAAATCCCTCCGCATCAGGGCCGCGGTGCGCCAACAGATCGGTCATCCGTCTAAGCAGTTCGCCGTCCGAACGTCCCGCAATGCCAGCAATGCCGCACATGCCTATCGCGCCTCCAACGCTGAAAAGGCTTCCAGAAGAGCCTTTTCATCGCGCTGCCAGTTGTACTTCTCCTCGACAAGCCTTCGACCGTTCCGGCCAAGGCGCGCCGCCTCCTGCGGGTCCCTGAGCAGCCGTTTCACGGCCCCCGCGATGGCCTCAGGACGGCTCACATCAACCAAAACGCCGCAGTCGGCCTCACGAACGACACGCGCAACCTCGATGGCAAAGTCCGGGGCCACCACCGGACGGCCCTCGCGCATGTAATCGAAAAGCTTGTGCGGCATGGCTAGGGTATGGTTAACGGCACCGGGTTGAAACAGGATAAGCCCGACCTGCGCCACCGAGATGTATGCCGGAACCTCGTCGAAGGCAACGGGAGGTATGAAGACCATGTTTTCGTCCAGCCCGAGTTCATGCACCCGCGAGCGGTAGCTTTCGAGGCTTCCATAGACATACTCACCCAGGACAACGCAGCGCAGGTTGGGAAAATCGGCCAT